>DATBNI010000473.1:0-14616 GCA_036554425.1 Psychromonas sp. | reverse complement strand
AACATGTCCGGTTGGTTAAAAGATGCCGGGTTAACGCGTGCCGCGATAGGCTATTTTGGATCAGTCTTTACTGTCTACGCCTTTAATTTTCTTTGGGCACCCTTAATCGACCGCGTAAAGCTCCCCATCCTTTATCCCCTTCTGGGGCAACGTCGCAGCTGGATATTTCTTTGCCAGTCATTCATTTTGGTTTTGACCCTGTTGATCGCGGGTACGCATCCTGCAATGAATTTAATGCTGACTTCAATGCTCGCATTAGGCATTGCTGTCGCTTCCGCCACCCAGGATATTGCCATTGACGCCTATCGAATAGATACCTTTCCGCGGCAACAAACCAGTAAATTACCGCAAGCCGCTGCGATGGCGGTAATAGGTTGGTGGACAGGTTATTCGCTGCCGGGTTACTTCGCTTTTATGAATGCTGACAGTATGGGCTGGAATGGTGTTTATTACGGGATGGCTGCGGTAGTTGCGCTGTTAATGTTGTTTACCCTGCTTGTTGGAGAGCCGAAAACTGAACGAGAAACCTTACAGCAGGAAGCTGAAAATAAATATAACAAGGTACTCAAGTCCAAAATGATGACTTTCTTAAGCGTCACTGTGATTGAACCTTTTTGGGATTTCTTTAAACGTAATGGTCTTAAAGTCGCACTCACTATTTTATTATTTGTTTTCTTATTTAAAATTGGCGAAGCTTTTCTAGGCCGAATGTCGATTGTCTTTTATAAAGAGATTGGCTTTAGCAATGAGCAAATAGGTCACTATTCAAAACTCATTGGCTGGGGAGCCACCATTTTCTTCACCTTGTTGGGCAGTGTATTTAACGTCAAATTTGGCATTGTGCGCGGGTTAATGATTGGTGGTATTGCCATGGCCGCGAGTAACTTGATGTTTGCATGGATAGCACATGTGGGCCCCAATGAGCATCTGTTCCTGGCGACCATACTGGTTGATAACTTTACCACTGCATTTTCAACGGTTGCTTTTGTTTCATTTTTAACCCTGCTAACCGGCAGCGCATTTTCTGCCACCCAATATGCCCTATTGGCGTCATTAGGCAACCTGGGACGTACTACGCTCGCCTCATTCAGTGGTCAACTGATCGATTTCCTTAATGACTGGTCAACGTTTTTTATTATCACTGCATTAATGGTGATCCCGAGTTTGATTATGCTCTATTCATTACGTCACTTCTTTGACCGTGTTTCTGATAAACACAGGAGCAAAGCAAAAACTAAAAAGCAAAAAGAGTTAGAGATTGAAGCAAATTAAAGTGCTTACAACTGATCTGAACTTACCGTAAAAGCACTGTTTGATGCCGGCTCGAAAGAAAAGTATGAAGAAGTAAACCGGTTATTTTAAGAGGATCATCAGTTGCAGCTTAGCTTGAGCGGAAAAATAAACTACCTTGAAAAAACGCAAAAAAAAATGCAATTATAAAATTGCATTTTTCGCGGGGCTTCGCCTCTAAAACAGACGTGAATCCGCCCTGCACATTTTCAAAGCTTGTATGGCCCGGAGCAGCTAGCCGATATGTGTCAAGCCACCCATGTATTGTTGTAACACCTGCGGGATTTCAATACTGCCATCCTCAAGTTGGTAGTTTTCAAGCACGGCAACCAGAGTACGACCCACAGCTAATCCGGAGCCGTTTAGAGTATGTAATAACTCCGGCTTTTTAGCACCTGTCGGGCGGAAACGCGCCTGCAGACGGCGCGCCTGAAAATCACCGACATTTGAACAAGATGAAATTTCACGATACTGCTCTTGTGCAGGCAACCATACTTCCAAGTCATAGGTTTTAGTTGCGCCAAAGCCCATATCACCGGTACACAAAACCACTTTACGGTAAGGTAACTGCAGATTTTTCAATACCTGCTCTGCATGTCCGGTTAACTCTTCTAATGCTGCAAAACTTTTGTCAGGATGCACTAACTGCACCATCTCAACTTTATCAAACTGATGCTGACGAATTAAACCACGGGTATCACGACCATAGGATCCCGCTTCACTTCTGAAACAAGGCGTATGGGCAGTTAATTTAAGCGGTAATTCAGCTTCATCATAAATCATATCCCGGCTCATATTGGTCAGCGGAACTTCAGCCGTTGGGATAAGTGACATACCAACGCCCTCTTCTGTTGCCGGATTGGTATTAAACAGATCATCGCCAAATTTAGGCAGCTGCCCGGTTCCGTATAAACTGTCGGCATTGACCAGATAAGGAACGTACAGCTCGGTATAACCATGGTGTTCCGTATGAAGATCCAGCATATACTGCGCTAAAGCGCGGTGTAATTTAGCGATTTGACCGCGCATCACAATAAAACGCGAGCCGCTGATTTTGACCGCCGATTTAAAGTCTAAACCGCCTAGGGCTTCGCCCAAATCAACATGATCTTTGACTTCAAAATCAAACTTCTTCGGCTCACCCCATTTTAATATTTCTACATTTTCACTTTCATCTTTGCCAAGAGGTGCAGACTCATGCGGTAAATTGGGTATATTGTATGCGAGACTTTTAATCTGCTCTGCTAACAAGGTAAAATCTTCTTTAGCACGCTCTAAATCTTCGCCTAATACCCCCATTTCAGTGCGCAGCAGGGTAATATCTTCACCACGTTTAGCCGCCTGGCCAATCTCTTTAGAGCGGCTATTACGCTCGGCTTGTAAGGTTTCAGTGGTTATCTGCAGAATTTTCCTTTTTTCTTCCAGTTGATTTAATAATTCAACATCTAAAGTATATCCACGAGAAGCTAATCGTAATGCAGTTTGTTCTATATCGTTACGTAAAAATTTTGGATCTAACATGCTTCTTCCTAACTTTTTAAGACTAATAATGTGCCAACATATGCGGCGAAAAGACAGACCACAACATTTAATGCGATATTTAGAATCGCTTTAAATAACTCACCCTGCTGCAATAGCAGTAAATTATCCATTGAAAACGTTGAAAAGGTGGTTAATGCACCTAAAAACCCGACGCCAATTAACGGCCACCAGGGTGATGCCGGAATGGTTTCTTGTTGAACAAGTTGAAAAATGCAACCCATAATCAACGAGCCAATGATATTGACCGAGAGTGTAGCAAAAGGAAAACTTTTTCCAAAGAGGCTTATCATCCCAATGCTGATTAAATAGCGTAATGTCGCCCCAATTGCTCCGCCGCTGGCCACCAATACTAAATTTATAACCATACTATTCATAAAAATGACTCATTCCTTGTGTCTGCTGCGCTATAAACGTCCTACATAAAATCACCATAATTACTGATAACGTTTATTCTTACTTTGTTGGTTTAACCCATCTAAATAATCAAGCTTGGCGGCAATTTGTTTTTCAAAACCGCGATCCGTTGCTCGATAGAACTTAGTGTCTTTTATCTCTTCCGGCAAATAGACTTCACCAGCAGCAAATGCACCGTCTTCATCATGGGCATAACGATAACCTAAACTATGGTTAAGCTCCTTCATTAATTTAGTCGGCGCATTACGAAGATGTAAGGGCACTTCATATTCAGGAAAATCTTTAACGGCCTGTTTAGCATTGGCAAAGGCGATATATACGGCATTACTTTTAGGGGCACTGGCGCAGTAGACAATTGCCTGGGCGATTGCGCGCTCGCCTTCATAGGGTCCGACGCGCGCAAAGCAATCCCAGGCATTTATCGCAATCTGCATCGCACGCGGATCGGCATTACCTATATCTTCCGATGCGATAGCTAATAGTCTGCGCGCCACATAAAGCGGATCACATCCACCGGCAAGCATGCGCGCATACCAATAAAGTGCGCCATCGGGATCTGAACCACGCACAGATTTATGGAAGGCCGAGATCAAGTCGTAAAAAAGATCTCCTTTTTTATCAAAGCTAACGCCTTCTCGACCTGCAATCTCCTTTAACAGATCCAGATTAATGGATAAACTTTGCTCGGAATCAATCGCCATATCGGCCAATAATTCGAGATAATTCAGGGCTTTTCTGGCGTCCCCCTGTACAAGTTGCGCTAATTTTTCTTTTACATCACCAACGAATTGAATGTTTTTATTCGCGAGTCCATCGACTGAAGCGCAGGCCTGATCAATCACAGCGATAATTTCAGCTTCACTGAGTTTTTTTAATAAATAGATTCGCGCTCTGGATAACAGTGCATTATTGAGCTCGAAAGAAGGATTTTCCGTTGTTGCACCAATAAATAAAATGGTGCCATCTTCGATATAGGGCAAAAAGGCATCCTGCTGGGCCTTGTTAAACCTGTGCACCTCATCAACAAAGAGCAAGGTACGAGTACCATTAGTGCGATTTTGCTGGGCAATTTCAATCGCAGCACGTATCTCTTTAATGCCCGAGGTAACGGCCGAAAGACGCTCTACGTGCGCATCACAGTAGATCGCTATTAATTCTGCTAAGGTGGTTTTACCCGTCCCGGGCGGACCCCATAGGATCATGGAGTGCGCAGCACCATTTTCCAGTGCATTACGCAAGGGTTTACCGGCCCCGATAATATGTGCCTGGCCGATGTAATCTGCAAAAACTTTTGGCCGCATCCGCGCCGCTAATGGCTGAAAATCGTTGTTAAATTCAAAAAGATCTTTCATTAACGCTGATCATCTATTTCAACGCCCACGGGAATATTAAAATCAAAAAAGCCTTCTGCCCAGGGTTTGGCTATCGCCTTATGAACCAGTTTAAACTCACTGCGTTGTCCGAGCTCTTCAATCACCACAAATTTGCTCACCTGACCTAACTTATTAAATTCAAATATAAAAGATCTCTGCTGAACGCTGCCGGAGATATTATTTACTTCAAATTGATCATTAATTTTGTTTACCTGATAGTTAGCCCATTGCGCCTCATTCGCCCCGGAAAGCAGTATAAAGGGAGTGCCTTGTATCGCATCACTTAAATTAAGCAGGGTGACCTGTTCAATAAAGGGACTGTAGATCCACATGGTTTGACCATCAGAGACAATTAACTCCTCTTCGGGTGTAATCACCTCCCAGCGAAATTTACCCGGACGCGAAATGGCCAACGTCCCCCGACTATCATCTAATATTTTGCCTTCCGGACTGCTCACTCTTTGTGAAAACTCAGCATTAATAACACTAAATTTGGCTAATTTTTCTTTTAATAATTCAGTGTCTGTCGCTGCCGAAACGGCAGATGACAACACTGAGCTTAACAAGATGGAAATGACAACAAGCATTTTTTTCATAAATCAATCCTTAACGGGAGACGGAGCGAGAACATCGCGATTGCTATTGGCACCTGATGGTGCACTGATCACACCTTGCGCTTGCAGTTGATCCACCAAGCGCGCAGAGCGGTTGTAACCAATTCTAAATTTACGCTGAATACTGGATATAGATACTTTACGAGTTTCAGTTATAAATTCAACTACTTCATCAAATAAAGCATCTATCTCATTATCACCGTCAGCCTCCTCTCCGGGTAATAACATATCCAGAGTGCTGTCACCATCGATGATCTCCTGCACATAATTCGGTTCACCGCGTTTTTTCCAATCCGCAACAACGCGATGGACTTCATGATCATCAACAAATGCACCATGCACACGAATCGGCACGCCAACCCCTGGCGGCATATATAACATATCACCGTGACCTAACAGAGTTTCAGCCCCCTGCATACCTAAAATAGTCCTTGAGTCGATTTTACTTGAGACCTGGAATGCAATTCGGGTTGGAATATTGGCTTTAATCAAGCCTGTGATCACGTCCACCGATGGACGCTGTGTCGCTAAAATCAAATGAATGCCGGCTGCACGCGCTTTTTGGGCAATACGTGTAATTAGCTCCTCACATTTTTTACCCACAATCATCATCATATCGGCAAATTCATCAACCACTACAACGATACTGGGTAATTTTGTTAATTCAGGGGCACTCAGATCCATGCTATCCCCTTCTTTCCAGAGAGGATCTGTTAATGGCGTGCCCTCATCAGCGGCTTCTTTTACCTTATTATTAAAACTAGCCAGTGTACGGACACCAATTTCAGACAAAAGTTTATAACGGCGCTCCATTTCGCCAACACACCAGCGTAATGCATTTGCCGCATCCTTCATATCAGTAACAACTTCCGCTAATAAATGCGGGATCCCTTCATAAACGCTTAATTCGAGCATTTTAGGATCAATCAAAATCAAACGTACATCTTCAGGAGATGATTTATATAACAAGCTGACCAGCATGCAGTTTACACCCACGGATTTACCCGAGCCCGTTGTACCTGCCACTAAAAGATGCGGCATTTTAGCCAAGTCAACCACTACAGGTTGCCCGGAAATATCCGCCCCAAGCACCATGCTTAATGGTGATTTACTTTCTATAAATTTTGCACTGCCCAATACTTCCGAGGAATAAACAATTTCCCGATGTTTGTTAGGTAACTCTAGGGCAATAACCGACTTCCCGGGAATTTGATCAACCACGCGCACACTCATTGCCGACAAGGCACGTGCCAGGTCTTTTTCTAAACCGGTCACAGTGCTGACTTTCATCCCGGGGGCTAAAGCCAGTTCAAAACGCGTAATGACAGGTCCGGGTAAGACATTAACCACTTCTGCTTTAATTTTAAATTCGAGTAATTTTGCTTCCACTAAACGCGCCGCAGTGTCCAGTTCTTCCTGTGAGATAGGATGAATTTTTTTATTGGGTCTGTCTAACAAGTCAATACTCGGAAAGGGAGTCAGGTTTTCCACTGTTTTTCGTTTAATAGCGGGTCTTGCATGTTCAGGCAGATGGTCAAAATTATTTTTAGCCGCTGCAACAGGTTGCGGTTTGATAACTTTTTGTGCTGCAGGTTCAGTGATAAAAGCAGGAATATCTTCTGTTTCCGGCTCTGCAAATGAAAAATTATGTAAATCTTTTGGATCATCTTCAACAAAGTCGATATCAAAGGGCGCATCAAAATACTGATCATCAATATCCACATCGTCAATAACTGGATCATTTGAGCTGCTGGCAAGCTGCTCAACAGGCGATTTTTCAACCTCTGAATCAGCAGATTTGCGTTGTTCAAGCGCCATTTTCCGTTTGCTTTTTGTGACGGCCCGGTCCGGCTCTTTTTCATTAAGCCGTAATAGTTTTTCTGTATTGCGACTTTCCCTCCAAAGGGAAAAGCGTTCTGGTAAGGTCATTAACCAGGTAAAGAATATAATAATAGCAGCACCCGTACTATCGATTAAGCTAAGCCAGGAAAAACCGAGTAACAGGGTTGTGCCTGAAACCAGTAAGGTTAACAAGATAAAATTCACTGCTAACAAACTAAAAAAACCTGTCATACTTTGCGCGATAATATCACCCACCAAACCACCGGAGGGATAATAGTGATAATCATCAAAGTTCAGAGAAGCTAATGCTGTGGTGCTAAAAACAGTAAAGATAAACCCGATAATACGTAATCCGAGGTTTAAAAAATCAATATCCAAACTGAATTTTGGTTTCCATAAAAAAGTCCATGCAAAAACAGCAATCAATACAGGCACAAAATAGGCGAGTAATCCAAAACCATAAAATAAGATATCAGCTATCCAGGCACCGACCCGACCACCCGCATTTTGAATTTCTGCCACCCACTGTTGCTGTGACCAGCTCGGATCAACGGGTGAAAATGTCAGCAGTGAAATGATGATAAAAACGGAGACAAACGCACAGGTAATTATACCGACTTCTAATAATTTTTGTGCACCGGAGAGCCGGTTAAGAAAGTTGTTTTTCGACAAAAGAGTTATCCTGTTATAAAAATGAGTGGAAAATTAATTTAGTTTATTTAATCCAAAAAGTCATCGGGAAGCTGGTGCCGTAAATGCAGCCAAATTTTACCACTGGCAAAAGCCGAATCGCGAACAACCTGCATGATCTGGTGTATCTCTCCTTTCTCTAATACAACTTTAATTTCAGAGTAAAAAGCCAGGGCAATCGATTTTGCCTCGGTATTTGAAAAATAAAAACAGCCAACCCGACGATATAAGTCTTGTAATCCATTAAGAATTAAAACATAAATCATATTATTGGAGGACACAGCGACCTGATGATAAAAACGGTAATCGAATTCAGCGAACACTTCACTACTGGCATCAATCGAAGGTACTTTATCTAAAAAAGAAAGCACGCTTTTTGCATTGTGCTTTGCAGCCATGCGTAAAATAATTGTACTAACATTAGTACGTACTGACATTAGTTGGTCAATATAATCTGCCCGACGCTCAATATCAAGGCGGGTAATAGTACTTAAAACATTTAAACTTGAGGTTTCCCAAAAATCATTTACTTTGGTTGACTTGCCATGGCAAATAGTAATCCAACCGTCTTTAGACATTCGTTGTAATACCTCGCGCAGCGTGGTGCGCGTCACACCTATTTTATCAGCAAGCACGCGTTCGGCAGGCAATGCTGAATGTATCGCAATAGAGCCATTCCAAATAGACTCTATTAAATACTGCTCAGCTATGTCTGCAGGCCCTTTTATGTTTTTTACCATTTAAATGATCATCCTTGCTTTTTATTTTTCTATAGTACCACAGAGGTTAATAGACAAAACAGGTCGTTTATCTTTGTAAATCAAGCATCAACAATCAAATGTGGTGCACGCTATAAAAATAAGCGCCGTTAGTGCCTGGCTTGTAACATCTTATAATTTAAAAGATCAGCACCACAACAACCGCCTGATCATAGATAACCCAGAATCAGCCATTAGGTCGCTAAATCTCTTTCCATTTAACTCGGCTGAATGATAAAGTTAGGTTACTTTTTTTGATATTAGGAATATCTGTGTTAGTAATTTTAAAAGCTGCCTCCAAGCAGCGTTGGTCCTGGTTATTATTGGCAGCAAGCGCTTTATCCCTTGAATTTTCTGCTTTATATTTTCAGCACGTTATGCGTCTCGATCCCTGTGTCATGTGTGTTTATGAACGTGTTGCCATGCTCGGGATTTTATTAGCCGGTTTAATAGGTGCCAGTGCGCCCAATAATATATTGATTCGTTTGACCGCCTTTTTATTATGGGGGATAAGTGCCGTTTGGGGAATCTTATTAGCAATACAGCACACAGATTATCAAATGCACCCTTCTCCCTTTTTTACCTGTGAATTTTTCCCTAATTTCCCGACATGGGCACCTTTGCATGAATGGCTGCCGTGGTTATTTAATCCAACGGGCGACTGCTCTGACATCGTTTGGCAATTTTTAGGTTATTCGATGCCGCAATGGTTAATTGTTAGCTTTTCAATCTACGCCTTGTTATTTGTGATTGTTGCTGCCGGCGCGGTGCTGAAAACCAAAAAATAATTTCCCTGCCTGCCATCAAAGCATTTCTATTGTCAGTGTTTACCCTGCTGAAGTGCTTTGAGCATCTAGCTTGTACAATCATTATTCACTAGCACTCGAGGCCAATAACGTGACCAAGATTAAATTTTCGCAGGCAGCAACAGAGTTATTAAACAGACGCCAAGCAGGCACAAAAATGCCCAGACTTGCTGAAGATATTCGGCCAAATTCAACTGATGATGCATTACAAATACAGCAACAAATGGTCACTAAACGGTTGGATCAAGTGGGCGGATGGAAATGCCTGCTGCCCTTAGGGAAAGATCAATTTATTGTTGCCCCTATCTTTGCCGATACTATTCAACGGGGCACACAATGTGTTCTGTTTGCCGATGACGGTCTCGCACTTGTCGAGCCGGAAATCACCTTTATATTGGGTAAAGATTTACCTGCACAGCAAAAAAATTACAGTGAGGCGCAAATAGATGCGGCTATTGCCCGTTGCCATATGGCACTGGAATTAATACAGCGCCGTTTTGCCGATGATAACGGGGTATCATTTTATGAAAAATTATCCGATGGTTTAGCAAATCAAGGTTTATTTATTGGTCCTGAAATTAACAAATCACAGGCCTATGCGGCAAGCCAAATAGAGATTAGCTTTAAACAGGGCAAGCGAAGTCAGCAATTTGCAGGGGAGCATCCCAACACTTTGCCGCAAAACCCGCTCTATTGGTTAATTAATTTCATGAGTAAACGCGGCACTGACTTTAAAAAAGGACAAGCAATCATCACGGGGTCCTATGCGGGCGTTGTAAAAGTGGGATTTGATCAAGTGACGCAAATAGAATATAAAAACATGGGTAAATACAAAGTTGAATTTAAAGCAATAAAATAGCCCGCCACTAAGATAAACAACCCTAGTAATGGTTCTTTTTCAGATCTGTTTCAGGCGGATGTTTTTCTTTAAATAAATTTTCATTTTCTTTAAAAGCATTAATACAGGCAAAACAGATACAGGATTTATCACTCCCCCCTATCGGCAACAAGTCTGTCAGTGCATCGGGTATCTGTACCTTAAAACACCAGCAAGGTGATTCACTTTCAGCCATACATTGATTAACGCCACTGCAAAATGGGCATGAAGTTTTATTGTTATAGATAGTCATAGTCAGTTTCCCTGTTTTACTGAAGATCAAATAGTCGCAGCGAGAGCATATTCCTGCATTGTATCGGGAAAAATCAAGCCTATATATGTTTGCACCTTATTCAATTGAATAAACGGCTGATATTTTAATAGAAATATCCGATTAGCGCTTATTCCCCGCCCGGCTTCTATGCCTGTTTAGCACTGACAGTTGCATGTTTAGTTTATTTAATATCCGTAATATTTTGCTTTAACTTGTTTTTATTTTGGCAGATCTTTACAATGCATCCATTATAGATAAGTACGGAAAAGACATGAACAGAAAGAAAAAATTAAACAGCATTCTCGATAAACGTATCAAACGAATGAACGCCAAAAAGAATCCGGCTGTAAAACCTAAATATATTTCTAAAGCAGAGCGAGCAAGAATCGAAGCATTAGAGCAGAACAGCGAATCACAAAATCCAGTAATGGCTGAGCAATAATCAGTAAAAGGACACTATTGTTTTCAATTTATCGTTAATAGTCGGAAAAAACAGTTCACTTTTAATAACGAGATTGTTAATCTATAGCCACTTAATCAATAGAGAATTATGTAACCATGAAAAAAATTATTCTGAAATCACACCACCATCATATTACCTAATCTTTCAGGATCTTATTCTTGGGAGAATTTTTACGTTCTTCCAAAGGTTACCAATAAAATAAACCCCCGGAAGTCCCATCTCCCGAGGGTTTTTTAGTTTTTAGGACAAGGAAAATAATAATGCCAGAGCAGCGTTTAAGAATTGCAATACAGAAGAAAGGCCGTTTAAGTGAAGATACCGTTAAGTTATTAAAAGCTTGTGGTGTAAAAGTTAACCTGAATACCCAACGCTTGATTGCGCACAGTGAAAATATGGCCATTGATATTCTGCGCGTACGCGATGACGATATTCCAGGCTTAATTATGGATGGTGTGGTTGACCTTGGTTTTATCGGTCAAAATGTACTTGAAGAAGAAAGCATGATGCGTGCAGTGGCGAAAGAGCCCACCGCACACAAGGTGGTTAAAGAATTAGCTTTTGGTGCCTGCCGTTTCTCAATTGCTGTTGATCATGATTTTGATTATCAAGGTCCCCAATCACTTGCCAATTTACGTATTGCAACGACTTACGTTCATATTCTTAAACGTTTTATGGAAGAAGCTAAGATCCCTTACACATCTTGTATGTTAACCGGCTCTGTTGAAGTTGCCCCCCGTGCGGGCCTTGCCGATGCAATTTGTGATCTGGTCTCGACCGGTGCGACGCTGGAAGCAAATGGTCTTAAAGAAGTTGAAGTTATTTATCGTTCAACGGCTGTATTAATCCAGCGAGCTGAACCATTAAACCAACAAAAGCAAGATTTAGTCAATCGTATTTTAACCCGTATTGATGGTGTGCAATCTGCTAAAGAATGTAAATACATTATGTTACATGCGCCCACGGCTAATTTAGAAGCAATCAATGCGTTATTGCCGGGATCAGAGCAACCTACTGTTATGCAACTTGCAGGCAGCAGTGATCACGTTGCCCTGCACGTGGTAAGCAAAGAAAACTTATTCTGGGAAACAATGGAGCAGCTTAAAGCATTAGGCGCAAGTTCTATTCTGGTATTACCCATTGAAAAAATGATGGAGTAGGCATGCAAACTCAAATGCGGACAGTTAACTGGTTGGATTTATCCGGTGAGCAACAAGCGCTACTGCTTGCTCGCCCTGCAATGTCGGATTCTGCCGGACTGAAAACAACAGTCTCTGAAATTATTTCTGATGTTCGCATTAAAGGTGATCGCGCCCTATTAGATTACACCAAACGTTTTGATAAATTAGATGGCGAAAACTTTAGCATCTCAGAACAACAAATTAAGCAGGCGAGCGCACGTTTAGGCGATGATATTAAAACGGCGATCCGCACAGCTTATAACCAGGTGGTTAAATTTCATCAGGCGCAAGTGCAGGATGTGATCCGCGTTGAAACCATGCCCGGTGTGGTGTGCGAAATGCACACCCAAGCCATTGAGTCAGTCGGCCTCTATATACCGGGTGGCAGTGCCCCACTGCCTTCAACTGTGATTATGACCGGCGCACCTGCTCAAATTGCCGGTTGCAGCCGCTTAGTGCTGTGTTCACCACCTCCATTGGCCGATGAAATTTTATTTGCAGCCTCACTGTGCGGCGTAGATGAAATTTATACAGTGGGTGGCGCGCAGGCAATAGCGGCTTTAGCCTATGGCACAGAAACCATTGCCCCCGTTGATAAGATTTTTGGCCCCGGAAATGCATTTGTTACCGAAGCAAAACGTCAGGTAAGTAATGATTTTGCCGGTGCAGCCATTGATATGCCGGCAGGTCCTTCAGAAGTACTGGTGATTGCAGATGAGTACGCCGATCCCGCTTTTATCGCGGCAGATTTACTCTCTCAAGCAGAGCATGGCCATGACTCACAATCTATTTTAGTGACCCCAAGCCTTGCTATTGCCCAGCAAACCGCCATTGAAATTAACCAGCAATTAGCCGTTTTAGAGCGCCGGGAGATCGCTGAAAAAGCATTAGCACATAGCGTCAGCATTATTTGTGAAGATCTCCAGCAGGCCTGTGAGATTTCCAATCGTTATGCCCCGGAGCACTTGATTGTTCAGACAGCTAATCCAAGATCTTTACAGCCAAAACTTAAAAATGCCGGATCAATATTCCTGGGTGCCTGGACGCCTGAGTCCGTGGGCGATTACGCCAGTGGGACAAATCATGTGTTGCCTACCTATGGTTATACCCGGACCTATTCAAGTTTAGGCTTAGCGGACTTTGTTAAACGTTATACTGTGCAGGAATTGACTCAAGAGGGATTGCTTAATTTAGCACCTACAGTCACCTGCCTTGCAGATGCGGAAGGGTTAACGGCGCATAAACGTGCAGTCACTATCCGTGTGGATAAATTAAACAGTACAAAATAACACTGCAGGCCAAATCACTTTTTAATGATGTTGAGCAAACTATAGTTTGCCCGCCGGCATCAGAAATTATTTGCTAGGGAATATAAAATACATGAGCAGCATTAAACACCTTGCCCGTGAAACGGTGCAAGCATTAACACCTTATCTTTCTGCACGGCGTATTGGCGGCAAGGGAGACGTTTGGTTAAACGCGAATGAATCTCCAGACTGTAGTGAATATCAACTCGATTCCAGCAAACTCAATCGCTACCCTGAATTTCAACCGCCTGCATTGATCAATGCCTATGCGGATTATGCCAGGCTAAAAAATTCCCAGGTATTAACCACACGCGGGGCCGATGAAAGCATCGAGATACTGATCCGCACTTTTTGTGAGCCCGGCATCGACAGTATCTTAATCTGTCCGCCAACCTATGGCATGTATGCTATCAGTGCTGAAACCTGCGGTGTTGCCATTGAAGAGGTCGCGTTAGCAGATAACTTTGATGTTGATTATCAAGCGGTTGAACAAGCAGTGACGAAAGCCGACAGTCTGGTTAAGTTAGTCTTCCTGTGCGCTCCGAATAACCCCACGGGCAATATGCTGGACAAAGCTAAACTGATAAAATTATTAACAGCTACAAAAGGTAAAGCGTTAATTGTTGTCGATGAAGCTTATATCGAATTTTGTCCTGAGCTCAGCCAGGTTGATTTGATCGACAAATTTGAACATCTGGTGATCACCCGTACCCTGTCAAAAGCCTTTGCACTTGCCGCAATTCGTTGCGGTTTTACCCTGGCGCAGGAAAGTGTGATAACAATGTTATCTAAAGTAATAGCCCCTTATCCCGTACCGGCACCTGTTGCCCAAATTGCGACTCAAGCTTTATCGCAGCATGGTCTTGAAATTATGCAGGACAGGGTTGCAATACTGAATAACAACCGCACGTTTTTGCAACAACAGTTGCTGCAGTTAAATAATGTAAAAGAAGTTTTTCCGGCCACAGGAAATTATTTACTAGTGCGTTTTGAAGATTCAGCCAGCGTGTTTAAAGCTTTTGCCGAGGACGGCATTATCATGCGTGATTTTGCCAGTAAACCGCGCTTAGAAAACTGTATTCGTATTACCATCGGCTCAAAAGCTGAGATGGAAACCACCCTTAAGACACTTGCCGCAGGGAACAAACAATGAGTAAACAAAAATTTCTATTTATCGATCGTGATGGA
>DATBNI010000574.1:0-5771 GCA_036554425.1 Psychromonas sp. | reverse complement strand
GAAAATCTTGCCGAGCAGGCGGTTGATGATTTACTTGAAATTGATGAACTAAACGAAGCAAAAGCAGGGGAGCTGATCATGGCTGCTCGTAACATCTGTTGGTTCAGTGAAGACGCTGAATAAGCATCAGATAGGAGAAATAATTATGTCAGATATGTTACTTAAAGATCTTGCCAAAGATCTAAATAAATCAGAAGAAGTTTTAGTTAAACAGTTCGCGGATGCAGGTATTAAAAAATCAGCATTGGATAAAGTGAGCCTGGAAGAAAAACAAACGTTGACCACCTTTTTGCAAAAACTACATGGTGGTGAAACGAAAACAAAAATGACCTTACAACGTAAGACAAAATCGACCTTAAATGTAAAAGGTTCTACGGGACAGGCTAAAGCCGTACAGGTCGAAGTGCGTAAGAAACGTACTTACGTGAAACGCAGCGACAGCGAAATTCAAGAAACTCAAGCAGCTGAATTAGCAGAGCAGCAAGCTGAAAATGCTAAATTACAAGCAGAAATTGAGGCTAAAAAATTGCTCGTTGAAAAAACACAAGCAGAAAAACTGGCTGCTAAAAAAGAAGCTGACGAAAAAGCTAAAAAGGCAGCGGCTGCTAACAAAGAAAAACAAACTGCCGTTAAAACTGAAAAAACAGCAGAGCAAATAGCGTTAGAGATAGAAGCTGCCGCGTTATTGAAAAAAGCGGATCAAGAAGCATCGGTCAAAGCAGAGCAAGAAGCTGCACTTCAAGCCGAAGAGGCGAAAAAACTCGTTGAAGAAAACTCTGCACGCTGGGCTGAAGAAGAAGCTGCACGTAAAAAAGCTGCGGAAGGTGGGGATTATCATATAACCTCATCAAAAGAAGCACAGGCTGCGGAAGATGTACTGGATTCTAAAGCTGAGGGACCTTCTCGCCGCAAGAAAAAGAAAAAAGCACCTGTAGAAGAGAAACCTCAAGGTCGCCGTTCACGTCGTGGTAAAAAACAACGCCCATCCACACCTTCAGCTTTACAACAGGCATTTGAAAAACCAGCTGCTCCTGTAGAGCGTGATGTGAAAATTGGTGAAACCATTACTGTTGCAGAACTTGCCAATAAAATGGCAGTTAAAGCCACAGAAGTTATTAAAGCGATGATGAAAATGGGGGCTATGGCCACCATTAACCAGGTCATTGATCAGGAAACAGCAACTATTGTTGCTGAAGAGATGGGTCATAAAGTTATTCTAACCAAAGAAAATGAGTTAGAAGAATCAGTCATGGCTGAGGCGCAACAAGGCGGTGAACGCACCTCACGGGCACCTGTTGTGACTATTATGGGTCACGTTGATCACGGTAAAACGTCTCTATTGGATTACATTCGTCGTGCAAAAGTTGCTGACGGAGAAGCGGGTGGTATTACCCAGCATATCGGTGCTTACCACGTAGAAACTGATAAAGGTATGATCTCATTTTTAGACACGCCAGGACATGCTGCCTTTACGTCAATGCGTTCTCGTGGTGCTAAGGCGACGGATATAGTGGTATTAGTAGTGGCTGCGGATGATGGTGTTATGCCGCAAACTATCGAAGCAATTCAACATGCTAAAGCCGCTAAAGTACCGCTGATTGTTGCGGTAAACAAAATCGATAAAGAAGGTGCCGATTTTGAGCGTGTTAAGAGTGAACTTTCTCAGCACAATATCATTTCTGAAGAATGGGGCGGCGAAAACATCTTCGCTTACGTTTCTGCGAAAGTAGGTACTGGCGTTGACGGGTTACTGGACAGCATTCTTCTGCAGGCTGAAATGTTAGATTTGTCGGCAGTAGCAACGGGTCCTGCCGCAGGTGTAGTCATTGAATCTCGTCTTGATAAAGGTCGCGGTCCGGTTGCTTCTATCCTTGTACAGCAGGGTCAATTGAAACTGGGTGATATCGTACTTTGTGGTCTTGAATACGGCCGTGTTCGTGCCATGCGTGATGAAAACGGTAAACCGATTGAAACCGCCGGTCCTTCTATTCCTGTAGAAGTACTGGGTCTATCGGGTGTACCAATGGCGGGCGATGAAGCCACTGTTGTTAAAGATGAGAAAAAAGCGCGTGAAGTTGCGTTATACCGTCAAGGCAAATTCCGTGATGTTAAGCTCGCTCGTCAACAAAAAGCGAAACTTGATAACATGTTTGCCAATATGGAAGCGGGTGAAGTTTCTGAGCTGAATATCGTGCTTAAAGCGGATGTGCAAGGTTCACTCGAAGCTATCTGTGAGTCATTAAACAAACTGTCAACCGATGAAGTTAAAGTTAATATCATCGGCCGTGGTGTTGGTGGTATTACTGAAACAGATGCTTCTTTAGCCTCTGCTTCCGGTGCCATTGTTATCGGCTTTAACGTCCGTGCGGATGCATCTGCACGTAAACTTATCGAGAATGAAGGCGTTGATCTTCACTACTACAGCATCATTTATGGTCTAATTGATGAAGTACGTGCAGCGATGAGCGGTTTATTAGCACCTGAATTTAGACAAGAGATCACCGGTATTGCAGACGTTCGTGAAGTCTTTAAATCGCCTAAAATTGGCGCTATTGCCGGTTGTATGGTGACAGAAGGTACCATCAAGCGTAATAATCCAATCCGTGTTTTACGCGATAATATAGTGATTTACGAAGGTGTACTTGAGTCTCTACGCCGCTTTAAAGACGATATAAGCGAAGTGCGTAATGGCATGGAATGTGGTATAGGTGTTAAAAACTATAATGATGTGCGTGTAGGCGACCAAATAGAAGTATTTGAAACAATTGAAGTTAAAAGAACTTTGTAATTTCAAAGTGGCCTTAATGTAAAGAATGGAGGCTTAACGCCTCCATTCTTATTTAAAAAGAATAATCATCAGCGTGCTGATGAAGGAGTAAAAAATGCCAAAAGAATACAGCCGAACTTCCCGAGTATCTCAGCAGGTGCAAAAAGAACTTGCGCGTATATTACAGCAGGAAGTTAAAGATCCGCGCATTGGGATGGTGACCATCTCAGGTGTGGATGTCACGCGTGACCTTGCTTACGCAACAGTATTTGTGACCTTTTTAACCATAGGTGACCAAACTAATGATGAGTCTCTTGAGGGATTGAACGCCGCAGCGGGATACATTCGCCGCTTATTAGGTAAGGCGATGCGTTTACGTATTGTGCCTGAAGTTCGCTTCTGTTTTGACAGTACGTTAACGGAAGGTTTACGTATTTCAGAATTAGTCAGTGGTGCAGTAAAGGCTGATCAGACTAAATTAGCTGCGTCGGGTAGAACGGAAGAGGACGACGAGTAATGGCAAGACGGGGAAAGGGACGTTCAATAAACGGTATCGTTTTATTGGATAAACCCACAGACATCAGTTCAAACCATGCATTACAACGTGTTAAGCGTATTTTCTTTGCTAATAAAGCGGGGCATACGGGCGCGTTAGATCCACTTGCTACGGGAATGCTGCCCGTTTGTTTAGGTGAAGCTACCAAATTTTCTCAGTTTTTGCTCGATTCCGATAAACGTTATATTGTTACTGCAACTTTAGGCGTGCGCACAACGACCAGTGACTCTCAGGGGGATGTCGTCAGCGAGCGTCCGGTTAACGTTACTCAAGCGCAGCTTGATCAGGCACTGGATACTTTCCGCGGTGACATTATGCAGGTACCGTCGATGTTTTCTGCATTAAAACATAAAGGCCAGCCCCTTTATAAATATGCGCGTGAAGGTATTACTATTGAGCGTGAAGCCCGACCTATTAGTGTCTATGAAATCAACCAATTACGTTTTGAAGCAAATGAAGTAGATTTAGATATTCACGTTAGTAAAGGGACTTATATCCGCACTATTGTTGATGATCTTGGTGAATTGTTGGGCTGCGGTGCCCATGTGTCCATGTTACGCCGTACCCAAGTCGCTGATTATCCATACGATAAAATGGTCACTATCGAACAATTAGAAGCCTTGATTGAACAGGCAAAAGCTGCTGATATCAGCCCTTATGACTTATTAGATCCGCTCTTACTTGATATGGACAGTGCGGTAAAAAAATATCCGGAAGTGAATGTCTCAGAAGAGATGGGCGAATATGTCCTGCACGGCCAACCTGTACAGGTTTTCGGTGCACCCGATAATACCATCCTCAGGATCACCGTTGGTGAGGCGCATACTTTTATTGGCGTTGGTAAAATGAACGATGCAGGTTTAATTGCCCCAACCCGTTTAGCTAATTTATAACCTTTACATTGAAGATTCTACGCCTTAAACGGTTAAGGAATTTTTCTTCTGTGCAGATTTAAATGTGAATACCCAATAGTGAACATAATGACTAAATTAGACTTTTCTCTGATCAACAAAAATGCAGCTGACTCATTCAATGAGCAGCGTAATGTGATTAAAAAAATAGGCAAAGGTGAGACTGTGCTGTGTTCAACCTGCCAACAACCTCTTAAATTGAATGTCTCGGCGTTAGGGGCAAGCGGTCTTAGTTGCGACAAAGGTTGTACAAACATAACGCTAGAATTAGAGCCGTAATAGTCATTTTCAAGGTAGCCTTATCTTGTCTAGCGAAACAATTTTCTGATGTCTGCATCTTCAAGTCATTTGGGTAGGCAACTAAAATCACAGCGCGGATCTAAATAAATGACTATTAATAGCACAATATAGTTATTACAAGCCTCACTCCCCCTCTAAAATGTTTATAGCCACCAGGCTGAAAGCGCTATTGAGATGAACAAAGTTATCGGTAATACATTTTAGAAATAGTGTTTTTACATTATTCAATTTTGCTGATAAGGTTCGATGTTAACTAAAAGATAGACTGTCTTAACACCAACCAACTAGTTGCACTATGAAAATAAAAATAATGATAAATTCATTACAAAGGATTATAAAATGAATCTAAATTCGGTATTAAAAGCAATCGCATTATCAACCCTTGTTCTGTGTACTAGCCTGCAGGCTAAACCCGTTTATGTTGCGACCACTGCTATTGTCGAGCACCCTGCACTTGATGCTGTGCGCGATGGTATTAAAGCTGTGCTCAATGAAAACGGCTACACAGGTGATCAACTGAAATTTACCTATGAGAGTGCGCAAGGGCAACCTGCTATCGCGGCTCAAATTGCGCGTAAAATGGTCGGTGATGCACCCGATATTATCGTTGCTATTGCGACACCTTCTGCCCAAGCTGCTGTCAGTGTAAGCCGAGATATTCCAGTGGTTTTTTCTGCGGTAACAGACCCAGTTGGCGCTAAATTAGTACCTACTTTAAAGCAACCCGGTGGCAATGTAACTGGCTTATCTGACATGGTGAATGTGAAACAACATTTAGCATTGATAAAAGAATTTTTACCTAATTTAAAAACAGTAGGTGTACCTTACAATCCAGGTGAAGCGAATTCCGTTTCAAGTGTTGCTGCGTTAAAAATAGCGGCTGCTGAAATGGGTATTGAGGTGATTGAATCTGCGGCGCCAAAATCTGCTGATGTGATGATTGCAACGAAACAACTGGTAGGCAAAGTAGATGCCATCTATTGCCCAATTGATAACACTATTATTAGTGCAGTTGAGTCTGTTATTAAAGTAGGTATTGATGCTCAAATCCCAGTGTTTGCGGGTGATACTGATACGGTTTCTCGTGGTGCTGTTGCTGCTGTTGGTTACAACTACTTCGATTTAGGTCGTCAAACTGGCGATATAGTTGTACGCATCCTAAAAGGTGAAAAAGCAGGTTCAATCGATGTCAAAATGGCAGAAGGTACTGACCTGTATGTTAACCCTAAGATGGCTG
>DATBNI010000437.1:0-6190 GCA_036554425.1 Psychromonas sp. | reverse complement strand
CAGAGCCCAGTACAACAGGATTAACAATCTCTAAATGCGAAGGGTTAAAGCTCAACGCTAAATGCACATTACCCTTAGGGGTTTTAAAATCACTGCTAAAACCCTGGTGGTATTTCACATCACTAGAACCATCAACAGTGTTATGTTTGCCCGCAAATTCATCAAACAGATCCGCGGGTTTTTTCCCAAACACATTCACTAATACATTAAGACGGCCACGGTGAGCCATGCCTAAAACGACTTCCTGTGCGCCTTGCTCACCCGCACGTCGAATCAGCTCTTTTAACATCGGAATAAAAGAGTCTCCACCTTCTAAAGAGAAACGCTTTGCACCGGGGAATTTAGAGCCGATATAACGTTCGAGACCTTCAGTTGCAGAGAGTTCTTCAAGAAAACGATTTTTTGCATCATTGCTAAAGGAAGGTTTACTTTCACAGGATTCGATGCGGTTTTGTAACCAGCGTTTCTCATCGGTATTAGTGATATGCATATATTCCGCACCCACTGAACCGCAATATGTTCGTTTAAGTGATGCGATAAGATCACGTAATACCATGGTTTCATTAGAGGCGAAATAGGATCCCACGTTAAAAGTGGCATCAAGGTCTGAACCCTCTAATTCATGATAAAAAGGATCTAATTCCTTGATCGTTTCCAGTTCAGTGAGTCCTAACGGATCTAATGAAGCAACTTCATGACCCCGATTACGATAGGCACCTATTAACTGCAAAACTTGAACCTGTTTAGCATCATTATGCACTACACCGTCAGGCGGGCTAATACATTTTGGTGCTTTAGCGGCCAGTTTCATCTGCGCACGAATGCGGGAATGCGCTTCCTCAGGTTGATCACTGACTTGCGGTAAATCATCAAATATTTTCCGCCAGTTTGCGTCAACCGATAAAGAATCTTCTAAATATGACTCATAGATATCTTCAATATAGGTTGAATTACCCCCGGAAAAATGGGATGAAGCTAACCATGTCTGCATAACATTAGTTGGCATTGAAATTCCTTCCTTCTTTTACTTATTGGTTATAATAATAAAATATTACATGGCGCGTTGTAATAACATTGATTTGATTTTACCTATTGCTTTGGTCGGATTTAATCCTTTTGGACAAACACTGACACAGTTCATAATGCCATGACAACGGAAGACACTAAAGGCATCATCCAGGTCTGCAAGTCGCTCTTCTGTCGCGTTATCACGACTGTCAATCAGGAACCGGTAGGCTGCTAATAAACCTGCAGGGCCGATAAATTTATCGGGATTCCACCAGAACGAGGGACAAGAAGTTGAACAACAAGCACATAAAATACATTCATATAAACCATCGAGTTTTTCTCTCTCTTCTGGTGTTTGTCTGTATTCTCCCGCTGGCGGTTGACGATCATTGGCAATAAGGTAGGGTTTTATTTTTTCATATTGCGTATAAAATTGAGTCATATCTATGACTAAATCGCGCACTACTGGTAACCCTGGTAATGGACGTAATATTACTTTACCTTTAGACAACAAATCTGACAAGGGAGTGATGCAGGCCAATCCATTTTTGCCATTAATATTTAACCCATCGGAACCACAGACCCCCTCACGACATGAACGGCGAAAAGACAGGGTAGGATCCTTCTCTTTCAAGGTAATTAAAGCATCAAGCACCATCATATCAGAGCCCTCAGCTATATCTAAAGACATATCTTGCATATAGGGCGCGTTATCAACATCAGGGTTATAACGATAAATAGAAAACTTCACTTGCATAACAATAGCCTTTTTAATAAACACGCGCTTTAGGAGGGAAAGGTTCACGTAATACCGGTTTCATATTAACATCACGTTTACACATACTTTCTGTATCGGGATTGAAAATACTGTGACATAGCCAATTTGTATCGTCCCGATCCGGGAAATCAAAGCGACTGTGTGCGCCTCGACTTTCCGTTCTAAAGTTAGCCGCCATTGCAGTTGAAAATGCAGTTTCCATCAAGTTATCAAGCTCTAAACATTCAATACGGTTAGTATTAAATTCCGTACTTTTATCGTCTAATTTGGCATTTTTCAAACGCTCACGCAGTACTTTCAATTCAGCTAAACCTTTGGCCATTGCATCACCATCTCTAAAGACAGAGAAATTGTTTTGCATACATTGCTGCAGATCTTTTCTGATTTGATTTGGACATTCAGTGCCGTTACCTTTTTCCCAACGATTCAAACGTTCCAGTGCAACATCTATATTTTCCTGCGTAGCTTCCTTAACCGTGTTTTCTTGCGCAAGTACCACACCTAAATGTTTGCCTGCCGCACGACCGAATACCACTAAATCTAAAAGTGAATTACCCCCTAAGCGGTTAGCACCATGTACTGATACACTGGCTATTTCACCAACTGCAAAGAGACCTTTTACCTCTACATCTTTACCGTTTTCATCCAACTTAAGCACTTGGCCATCGACTGTAGCTGGTACGCCGCCCATTTGATAATGACAGGTAGGAATAATTGGAATAGGCTCTTTAACCGGATCAACGTGTGCAAAAGTACGAGAAAGTTCACAGATACCAGGTAAACGTGATTCCAGTACTTCTTCACCTAAATGATCAAGTTTTAGCTTAATATGCGTCCCCCATGGACCTTCACAGCCACGACCTTCGCGAATTTCAATCATGATTGAACGCGCAACAACATCACGGCCGGCTAAATCTTTGGCATTTGGCGCATAACGTTCCATAAAACGTTCACCGTCTTTATTGAGCAGATATCCACCTTCACCGCGACAACCTTCTGTCACTAGTACGCCCGCTCCTGCGATACCTGTTGGATGGAACTGCCACATTTCCATATCCTGCACCGGGACACCCGCACGCAGCGCCATGCCAACACCATCGCCGGTGTTAATATGCGCATTAGTAGTAGAGGCAAAAATACGACCGGAACCACCCGTTGCTAAAACAGTTGCCCGTGCCTTAAACATCACTACTTCGCCAGACTCGATGTCGATAGCAGTACAGCCGACCACATCACCATCATCATTTTTCACTAAATCAAGTGCATACCACTCAGAAAAAATGGTGGTTTTATTTTTAATATTCTGCTGATAAAGTGTATGCAATAAAGCATGACCGGTACGGTCGGCAGCCGCCGCAGTACGGGATGCTTGACCTTGACCATATGCTTTAGACTGCCCGCCGAACGGACGCTGGTAAATACTGCCGTCTTCAAAACGAGAAAAAGGCAAGCCCATATGCTCAAGTTCGCGTACAACTTCCGGACCGATTTTACACATATACTCGATAGCGTCCTGGTCTCCGATATAATCAGAGCCCTTAACTGTATCATACATGTGATACTGCCAATCATCTTCATGGGCATTACCCAATGCAACGGTAATACCGCCTTGGGCTGAGACAGTGTGAGAGCGGGTTGGAAAAACTTTACTTATTAAGGCACAACTTCTGCCTTCTTCAGAAATGGAAAGTGCTGCGCGCATACCTGCGCCACCCGCACCAATCACAATTGCATCAAATTCACGAATCGGTAAACTCACCTTAAATACCCCACAAAATTACAAAACCAGAAATAACATAGACAAATGCAGTTGACGTTAATACAAACTGTAATATAGCGCGTAACAAAGTATTTTTAACATAATCACTCAGCACTTGCCAAAGACCAATCCACGCATGCACGAGCATTGCAATTAACGCAAACAAAGAAAATATTTTGGTCAGGGTCAATGAGAAAAAATCAACCCACGCAAAATAGCTAATGTCTGCAAAAGTCACAAAACCAACAAGATAAAGAACATATGCCAGTATAATGACGGCACTTGCGCGTAATAAAATATAATCATGAACTCCGCTTCTACCGAAGGTTCCCACAACGTTTACCATACTAATACTCCCGTTAATACTGATAAGATTGCCGTGATTATAAATCCAACTTTCGCACTGAAAGCAGCACTTTCTAATTCTTCCCAATACCCCATATCTTGAATCATATGACGTACCCCGAATACAATGTGGTAGGTAAGGCCCGTTAGTGCGGCCCAGATAATAAATCCGATGAAGAAATTATCTATATATCCCATCACCTTATTAAAATCTGTTTCTGAGGTTAAAGACTGATTTAACAGCGTTAAAAATATTGCTAATGCAATAAATACGATGATTCCGGATATTCGGTGCAATATTGATGCTGTTGCAGTTATCGGGAATTCGATCGTGGTTAAGTCTAAATTTTTAGGTCTCTCTCTGCGCACAATATGGTCTCTTTTTATTAGCCGATAAGAAGTTGTTTTTCGCAGGTGTATTGTTAGCATATTGTTAACATTTTGTCAGCCATATGATGTTTTTTTGTGATGCAAGCACAATTCCAATCCGGTTATTTAAAAAACAGTACAAATTATAACCACTTGTTATAATAACTAATTTGCTAAGTTCTTATTGTTAGATCTTAGATATCTGCAGTAAGTCATTTTACCAAATTTTCAGCTGGACTCTTTTTCACAAATAATTTTTAGCTGGCCGTTCAAGCCCATCATATAAACACTGCTATTCACATGCAGTACATGACCAAATACATTTATTGGATAATTAACACGGCATCTTCTAATATATTAAAATTTCATTTCATTTTTTGCGCAACAGGCACTGCCCTTTTTTCGTGTTTTTCGCTCAATACAAAGCTGCTTAACTTCTTTACCCAGGCTAATAACTCAAAACCTAGAACAGCGTTATTAGCCTTGTATTCATGTTCACCTCGATAGTGGAAGTACTATCAAAAATCAAAGTATCCGGTTCAATTAGCGCTGAGCAGCTCGCAAAATTAAACTGTTAAAATTGACAAGGGCAAATTTAGCCTGTAAAAATATGCGGGTTAAATTCTTGTAATTCTTAAAAGAGATGGAGATATAATAGATGTCTGAACAAAAAGCAATACTTCAATTACCTGGACAAAAAGCTATAGAACTGCCGATTATTAAAGGGACTGCGGGTAATGATGTCATTGATATTCGAAGCCTAGGCAAAGCTGGTTATTTTACCTATGATCCTGGGTTTCTAGCA
Source organism: Psychromonas sp. (assembly GCA_036554425.1). GTDB lineage: Bacteria > Pseudomonadota > Gammaproteobacteria > Enterobacterales > Psychromonadaceae > Psychromonas. The sequence goes on along the minus strand of DATBNI010000437.1, from coordinate 1,126 downwards.
ACTGCTTCTTGTGAATCAGCAATAACCTTCATAGACGGAGACAAGGGAATACTATTACATCGCGGATATGCGATTGATGACTTAGCAGAAAAATCTGACTATCTCGAAGTTTGTTACTTACTCTTAAATGGCCAATTACCTGACCAGGAGCAGTCAGAGAAATTCCATCATGTTGTATTACACCATACAATGATTCACGAACAGTTAGCAAAACTGTATCAAGGTTTCCGTCGTGATTCTCATCCGATGGCAATCATGTGTGGTGTTGTGGGTGCATTATCAGCTTTCTACCATGACTCTCTTGATATTACCAACGAAGATCATCGTGAAATTACCGCTTACCGTCTCATTTCTAAAATGCCAACCTTAGCGGCCATGTCCTATAAATATTCAAATGGTCAACCCTTTGTTTACCCTGACAACAGCCTTTCATATGCAGGTAATTTCCTGAAGATGATGTTTGCTGTACCCTGCGATGAGTACAAAGTAAACCCAGTACTTGAACGTGCGATGGATAAAATATTTATCCTGCATGCAGATCATGAACAAAATGCCTCTACCTCTACAGTCCGTCTAGCCGGTTCATCGGGTGCTAATCCATTTGCCTGTATTGCAGCAGGTATCGCATCTTTATGGGGACCTGCGCATGGTGGTGCTAATGAAGCTTGTTTGAATATGTTAGAAGAGATAGGCTGTGTTGAAAACATACCTGAGTTTATCGCCAGAGCAAAAGATAAAAATGACCCATTCCGCTTAATGGGCTTCGGACATCGTGTCTATAAAAATCACGATCCCCGTGCAACTGTCATGCGAAAAGCCTGCCATGAAGTATTAGACGATCTGAAAATCAATGATCCTCTTCTTGATGTTGCTATGGAACTTGAAAGAATTGCGCTTGAAGACCCATATTTTGTAGAGAAAAAACTCTATCCAAATGTCGATTTTTATTCAGGTCTTGTGCTGCGTGCAATGGGTATTCCCAAATCAATGTTTACGGTTATTTTTGCAATTGCCCGGACAATTGGTTGGATATCGCATTGGAAAGAGATGTTAGATCAACCGGGTCTGAAAATTGGACGACCACGTCAGTTATATACTGGTAAAGTAGGATTGAAATTTGATGACG
>DATBNI010000408.1:0-14010 GCA_036554425.1 Psychromonas sp. | reverse complement strand
TAACTGTTCATTAATGGGTAATAAGAGCATAGATTTCCCTGTTCTGTAATGGATCAAGCGGATAGCTTAGTGCTAAATGACTTTTTATTATAGGCATAAAAAAAGCGACCTTTTAGTCGCTTTTTCGATTAAATAATGACTTAGGGATCAACCCATGCCATATTTTTTCAGTTTCTTGCGTAATGTTCCACGGTTAATGCCTAGCATAGTTGCCGCACGCGTCTGGTTACCACGAGTATATTGCATAATAATATCCAATAATGGCGCTTCAACTTCAGATAAAACAAGTTCATATAATTCTGTTGGATCTTGACCATTAAGTTGCGCTACATAACCTGACACCGCTTGACGTACTGAATCACGAAGTGGGCGTTGAGTTATTTGGCCTGTAGCAGGAATACTCGTTGTTGTTGTAAGTGCTTCTGAAGAAATATTTTGTTCAAACATGGCTATTAACTCTTTATTTATTTAAGTAAGTTTCTAATGTTTTTAATTGCTCATAGGGGCAGTCAATTGCATTGAATTGTCGCTTAAAGTGACCTAACTGATCTTGCTCTTTTAAATACCATCCAACATGCTTCCTAGCAATTCTAGGTCCCATTACTTCCCCATAAAAACCATGTAAAGCTTGTACATGTGCAAGCAGGATAAGGGCAATTTCCAATTTTTCCGGAGGGGCAAGCTGCTCTCCAGTTGTCAGATAGTAATTAATTTCATTGAATATCCAAGGAGCACCTTGTGCCCCTCGTCCAATCATAATGGCGTCAGCGCCAGTGTAATCAAGCACAAACTTTGCCTTTTCCACTGAGGTAATATCACCATTTGCAATCACAGGAATAGTCACATTTTGTTTAATTTTCTTTATGGTGTCGTATTCAGCAAATCCATTATAAAAACATTGCCTGGTACGACCGTGCACTGCAAGTGCCTGGATACCCGATTGTTCTGCTATTTGTGCGATTTCAAGACCGTTTCTACTGTCGGGATCCCAGCCAGTGCGAATTTTTAAAGTAACAGGCACGTCTACGGCATCAACCACAGTTTCCAAAATTGCTCGCACAAGTTCAGGGTGAGGTAATAATGCTGAGCCGGCTTTTTTCTTATTCACTTTTTTAGCGGGACAACCCATATTGATATCAATAATCTGAGCGCCTTGTTGCACGCTCAACTGTGCAGCTGCCGCCATCGCCAAAGGCTCTGAGCCAGCAATTTGCACTGATCTGATGCCAGATTCATTATGGTAGTCCATTCTTAACTTCGACTTCCTGCTGTTCCATACGCGCGGATTCGATGACAGCATCTCGGACACAGCAAGTCCTGCACCTTGTTTTCGGCAAAGCTCACGGAAGGGACGATCAGTTACCCCTGCCATGGGTGCTAAAATGATTTTGTTGTCTAGTTGATACTGCCCGATGCGCATATAATAAGCAATCTCTCTTGGTCAAGGCGGCGTAGTGTACGCATTTTTCCCAAGAGAATAAAGGCTATTAATTAAGCATTTTGCAATTATTTCGCTTGCAAACTAGGCGATTTTAAGTTTTATTTATTGAATGTCACTTTTTAGCTTAAAAAGTCTTGTCACTGATCATTATTTATGTTTTTTTCACGATAAAGGCTTGCGACTCTTGTTTATTTATGTTTTTCAGCAACAAATAATACCCGGGTTTTTATTTGATTATTGTTATTATTAACTTTTCAAGCAGCTTAGTCCGCGATATTTTTCACCCCGGATAATCTTGCCCATTCGTCTTTAATGGTTGCTTTGTCCATGCTGAACCACTGCCCGTAAACTTCAATCAATTCATCTGCCTGTTGCTCTAGAATGCCTGACAACGCCAGTGACCCATTGCTTTTTACCAAGGCTTGAATACTTGTTGACAGTTCACGGAGCGGGCCGGCAAGAATATTAGCCACTAAAACATCGGCTAAAATACCTTCGGGCAAATCAGCGGGTAAATATAATTCAAGTTGATCGGAAACATTGTTACGTTGTGCATTGTCTCGGCTGGCCGTAATTGCCTGAGGATCAAGATCAATACCAATCACTCTTTTAGCGCCTAATTTTAAGGCTGCAATGGCTAAAATGCCGGAGCCGCAGCCAAAATCGATAACCACTTTATCTTGTAAGTCCAGGCTGTCTAGCCAGGTCAAACATAAAGCTGTGGTTGGATGTGTGCCTGTACCAAATGCCAGTCCGGGATCAAGCATCACATTGACAGCCTTTTCATCGGGAACGGGCTTCCAGCTTGGGCAGATCCATAAACGTTCACCAAATTTCATCGGGTGGAAATTATCCATCCATTCACGTTCCCAATCTTTGTCTTCCAGCGCTTCAATTTTGTAGGAAAAATCACTCATTAAAAGCGGACTGTTGCGTAATTGCTCAAGTATAGGCAGCATATCAGTTTCTGCTTCATAAAGACCGGTAATATCGGTATCGCCCCAAAGACGAGTTTCACCTGGCGCTGGCTCAAAAATAGGGACGTCATGCGCATCGGTAAAGGTTACCGATAATGCCCCATTTTCCATTAACAGTTCACCTATACTTTCTGCATTTTTGGCAGTCGCATTTAACTTTAGTTGTATCCAAGGCATGATTTTTCCTTATTCAAGACGGTTATAACAATGGCATCAGAAGAAGCGCTAACCTTGTCCAGCAGACAGGGTTGAGCGCTTAATTGATGTGACTGCTATTATGATTATTAGTGTATCCCGAGCGGCTGATGATCTAGATTTAAGCAAGCAGTTCAGACTAAGGCGCAATAGGAAACTAATGAATCCTTATATGCTCCACTGTTCCGGCAGGGCGAAAAGCTTAGTCACTAACTTAAAAGGTTGTGGCTCTAATCCGGTGACTGTTAGCTTGCTTATTTCTGCATCATTAGTGGGCAGATAGATAAGGGCGCAGAATACAGGGGAAAAACTTAATAATATAGAGTTACCTAAAGAATCACTTAATTCTTTAGGTAACTCGGTTGGAATGGGTTATAGATTCTTACTGAACAGGCCAGCCGTCAATGAATAACCGCATGCTTGCATAAACAGAGTCACTCCCTCTTGCTCTTGTTCAGGAAACTCATCTAGATACATTTTCACCACTGTCATATTTTCATGTTTGAGGCGTTTTTCAACTTCCTTAAGCAGGTTCTTCGCTATGCCCCGGCGGCGAGTCAGATCGCGCACAGATAATAAACTTAGGGTTGCTTCCTGTTCAGTTGTGTTTACCCTTACCGCGCCGAGGTGACGAGCATTAAATAAGGTGACAAATAATTGCGATTGTTGATCTTCAATTAAGGCCTGCAGGGACTCTTCTGTAAGTTGTTCCGGATTAAAGTAACCCTGATAGATTTTTTGCAGATCAATTAATAATTGTGTTGAATGTTCTGGTGAAAATACAGACAAGCGCATAATAAAGACTCTTTATAATTGTGTTTTGATGGCATGCTCAGATGTTCTTTATTATGGCCTAATTTAATCGCGAGTGTCATTTTTTTAGTGCGGAGATTATCTTAAAAAGTTCACACTAAACATTCCCCGCTGATCTGTTGGCCATAATTATTCTGATTTTAAAATCTGACATCCTGAACTTGTATTATAGCAAAATGGCCTTTCTCCGCTGTTCCCCGTCGCCATGGTTTTGGATTCACTGAAGTGGTATGGTGATCACCAGTTGCGTCTCTTTTTAAGCCATCGCAGGGGATCTTTGGCTGTGCCTTTGTGGCTTAATTCAAAATACAGACTGTTCTTATCCTGTCCACCACTGTGTCCCGCCAGAGCGATCGCTTCACCTTCTAAAACAATATCGCCGGTTTTCTGTAATAGGGTTTGGTTGTAACCATATAAGCTAATGTAACTATCACTGTGATCTAATGCGATGACCATGCCGTAACCTTTAAAGTACCCGGCAAATAAAACGCGACCGCTCGCGACAGCCCGCACTTTTTCACCCTCATTAGCGTCAATGGTGATACCTTTCCACTTTAACTGGCCGCTACGCGGACTGCCAAAGGCAGATAAAACCTCACCTTGAATTGGCCAATTTAATTGCCCTAATTGTTGATTAATGCTGGAATAGGTTTTTGCTTTTGATTTGGCTTGTCTTTTTTTAAGCGCTTTTTCTTTTGCTGCCGCTAATTCACGTTGATGTCGCGCTTCACTTTCCTTTTTGAGTTTTGCTTTTAAATTTTTCGCTTGATCACCAAGTTGTGCAAGCAGCGCATTTTGATAATTTAAATCTTGATTTAACTCTCTTAAGGCTGTGGCTCGCTCCGCGCGTTGTGCGAGTAACTTTTCTGCTGTTGCTTTCTGCTGTTGATACAATCCTTTTAAGGCAAGCAAAGAATCGCTTTGTGCAGATTGGTTGTTTTCTAATTTTTTTTGTGTTTCGTATAGTGCGTTAATGCTGTCCAGGCGTGCGCCATTAAGGTATTGGTAATAACTTTTTGCACGGATTATTTTGCTGATATCTTCTTGATTTAAAATCAATTTTATTAAATCATTTTGCCCTGTCATATAGGAGCTGATTAACTGCTGTTCAAGCAGTTTTTGTTGCTGTATTTTATCTTCTTCAAGGCTAGTCGTTTGTTCGATTAATTGTTTGAGGCGGTTACTTTCAAGTTGGATAGCCTGCTTTGTCTGCTGCACTTCAAGGGTTGCAGCAGCGGTCTCTTTTTCAGCATTGGCAACCTGTGCTTCCAATAATTTCTGTTGTTTGGTTTGCTGGTTTTGGGCGCCTTTGGCGTTTTTTATTTGCTGTTTAATTGTTGTCAGCTTATCAGCCGCAAAACTGTTTTGAATTGAAAGGATAAAACATAAAAGAAAGCAGTGGACTAACGCTGCTGAAATGCGGTTTTTTTTGCTAAGGCGCGTGTTGGTCATTAATTTCCTACACTTATTTTAAATACTTCAGTATTTAGAAAGTTTACCAACTTATGTTGAATAAACTAACTAAATACTGAGTTGTTAATAGCATTATTTTACTATCAGTCTATTTTAAGGTGATAAGCGGGGTACCCGTCATTTCTGCTGGGATTTCCATATCCATTAATTTCAACATAGTAGGGGCAATGTCACATAAACGTCCGCCTGATGCCATCTGTGCAGCTCGACCAACGTAAATAAAGGGCACTGGCAAATTGGTATGCGCCGTATGAATACCACCAGTTTCCGGGTCGATCATCTGCTCCGCATTACCGTGATCAGCAGTAATTAAACACTCTCCATCGACCTCTTTTAATGCACTGACAACTTGGCCGATACAACGGTCAACCGCTTCGCAGGCTTTAACGGCAGCGTCATACACGCCAGTATGGCCAACCATATCACCATTTGGGTAGTTACAAATGATCACATCGTATTTTGTGCTTTTGATTGCGCTGACTAATTTTTCGGTCAGCTCGACAGAGCTCATTTCGGGTTGCATATCATAGGTTGCAACCGCAGGAGATTTAATCAAGGTCCGATCTTCACCTTTAAATTCAGATTCAACGCCGCCGTTGAAGAAGAAAGTCACATGTGCATATTTCTCTGTTTCTGAGATACGTAACTGTGTTTTACCATGATCTGCTAACCATTCACCTAGCGTGTTAGTTAATGACTCACTAGAAAAAGCAGCGGGCGCAGTAATGTCATCAGCAAACTCGGTCAGGGTGACGAAGTGGACATTGGGCAGGGTTGCACGTTCGAAACCAGAGAAGTTTGGATCAGTAAATGTATAGGTTAATTCACGCGCACGGTCTGCACGGAAGTTCATAAATAAAACCGCATCACCATCTTCAATGGCGGCTGGCTCACCAATGACGGTCGCTTGTACGAATTCATCATTTTCGTCGCGCGCATAGGCATTTTCTAAACCGGCCAGTGCGCTTTCTGCAGTGTATTCAGCTTTTGCCTGGGTTAATAAGTTATAGGCTTGCTCAACACGATCCCAGCGGTTATCTCTGTCCATTGCGAAATAACGGCCCACTAATGTCGCTGTACGGCCAACACCAAGTTGTGCATATTTTTCTTCAAAGAGTGCCAGAGTGCCTGCAGCACTTCTTGGTGGTGTATCTCGTCCATCCAGAAAAGCATGAACTAAAATATTCTTTGCGCCACGCTTGGCCGCCAATTCGATCGCAGCAACAATATGCCCATCGTGGCTATGCACGCCACCGGGAGAAGCAAGCCCCATGATATGTACCGCTTTACCGGCTGAAACGGCTTTATCAACCGCGTCGACAAAGTTTTTATTGTCAAAAAAATCACCATCGGCAATAGACTTGGTCACTTTGGTTAAGTTTTGATAAACAGTGCGGCCAGCGCCAATGTTGGTATGACCCACTTCTGAGTTACCCATCTGACCGTCTGGTAAACCCACATCCATTCCAGATGCAGAGAGAAGGTCGTTTGCGTAATCTTTACAAAGTTTATCAAGTACCGGCGTATTTGCATTCGCTACAGCATTGTCTGGCATATCTGGTCGGTATCCCCAACCATCCATAATTAATAAAACAAGTGGTTTTTTAGCAATAGTCATGTGGAGCCTCTTTGATATTAATGTTGAAAATATGTATATAGCTAAATGACTTGAATCTGAATGACACCTTCAAGTAGATTGGCTATAGATACCAAAATAACCAAGAAATGATCTTTATTGTTTTTCCAAGTTGCTTTGGTATCGGCAGTTATTATAGCCATGCAATAATAACTGACTTAATGACAGAGCGCATGATTTTACAACATTGCTGGTCATTGTCACTGAAAAAGCTTTTTAGCGTCTATATCGGGCGGGAAAATCACTAAATTTATTCAGTTTATAAGTCAATGAATAATACTTTGGCTGATTTTATTTATTTCACAAGGTATAATCTCGGCCAATTACCCTTACAGAAGATGATCATAACTTATGCAACAATATATAGATTTTTTTTCCAATCAACCAGTCTTATCAATCGCATGGATTGCTATTGCAGTAATGCTGGTACAAAGCCTGGTTAAGCATAAAATATCCGGTGTAAAAAGCATCGATGCGCAGGATGCTATCATGATGATAAATAAGCAAGATGCTATTGTTGTTGATGTCCGCTCTGTTGAAGACTATAAAAAAGGCCACATTGTAAACGCAAAAAACATACCTGTGTCACAAATTGACAAAGGAAATTTTGCAGAGATTGAAAAGCATAAAGAGTCCCCCATCATAGTAGTCTGTGCTTCCGGTGACCGCTCATCGGGTGCCGCAGGTAAATTGACAAAAGCTGGTTTTACACAAGTAAACAATTTACTTTCAGGCATGAATGGCTGGGCTAGCACTAACTTACCTACAACGAAGAAGTAAATTATGGCAACGATAGTTATGTATACAACATCCTGGTGCCCGTTCTGTACCCGCGCTAAAAAATTGTTGGATCAGAAAAACGCCACTTACACAGAGATTGATGTTTCGTCTTCGGATGCGCGCGCCAAAATGGTTGCTTTAACAGGCGGAAGTACGGTTCCTCAACTGGTCATCAATGATCAGCCGACGGGCGGGTGCGATGAACTTTATGCGTTAGAGCGTAGTGGTAAACTCGATAAATTATTAAGCAGATAATATAACCGCTAAGCATCAAACTGCGGGCAGTTAATACTCAAATCATGAACATTAGAATAAGATAAATTTAAGGGATTATAATGGCAGAACAACAAGCTAAAGCAGAACAAGTCGAATTCAATATCCAACGTGTTTACATAAAAGATATTTCTTTTGAATGTCCAACCTCGCCAACCATTTTTAAGAAAGAGTGGGCACCTGCGGTATCAATGGACATTGATACAAAAAGCCAAAAATTAGAAGATAATGTCTTTGAGGTCGTTTTGACATTAACAACCACCGCAAAAGTGGGTGAAGATGTTGCCTTCTTATGCGAAGTTCAACAAGCGGGTATTTTCTCCGTTGGCAATTTAGAAGGCGAGCAAATGGCGCATTGTTTGAATGCATTCTGCCCTAATATTTTATTTCCTTATGCACGTGAAACAGTGTCAAGCCTTGTTACCCGCGGTACTTTCCCGCAGTTAAACCTCGCGCCGGTAAACTTTGATGCGTTATTTCAACAGGCTGTATTAAGTAAAAAAGCAGAAGAAGCTAAATTAGACTCTTAATCAATTCCTGAGCAGTTAAGCATGCTTTCGGTGCTGATAACGGCTTTAAATTAAATAGGTATTTGAATGGCAGATAATATCGCCATTACAGTTTTAGGGGCGGGATCATATGGCTCCGCCCTTGCTGTATCTTTGGCTCGAAACGGTCACCCCACCTTACTTTGGGGACATCAAGAAGCGCATATCAAAAGGTTACAATTTGATCGCGAAAACAAAGCGTTTTTGCCCAATATCAGATTTCCTGAGCTATTAACTCCTGAAGCTAATTTGGCGGTTTGTTTAGCCGCCACTCGCAATATTCTGTTGGTGGTCCCAAGCCATGTGTTTGCACTTGTTTTACAACAAATAAAACCCTTTCTTACTCCGCAGCACAGAATTGCCTGGGCAACAAAAGGCTTAGAAGCCAAAACGGGCCGTTTACTGCAAGAAGTGGCTACAGATGTGTTAGGGGATCATTATCCTTTAGCGGTCATTTCCGGTCCGACTTTTGCGATGGAAGTAGCTAAAGGTTTACCGACCGCAGTGGCTGTCGCTGGCTCTGAAAGCAAGTTTACCCAAGATATCGCCGATCTCTTTCACAATAATCGTAATTTCAGAACCTATATTTCAGATGATTTCACCGCAGTACAACTGGGTGGTGCGGTAAAAAATGTGATTGCAATAGGGGCAGGTCTCGCCGATGGTTTAGGTTTTGGCGCAAACGCCCGTACTGCATTGATTACGCGCGGCTTAGCTGAATTAACGCGTTTGGGTGTAGCACTAGGCGCTAAAGAATCCTCCTTTATGGGCATGGCAGGTTTAGGGGATCTGGTCTTAACTTGTACCGATAATCAATCTCGTAATCGCCGTTTTGGACTTGCTTTGGGGGAGGGGAAAGGAATAAATGAAGCGCAAATTGAAATAGGTCAAGTAGTAGAAGGTTATCGAAATACCGAAGAGGTGTATAACTTGTCGCATCGAGTTGGCATTGAAATGCCCATTTGTGAACAAATTTATTACGTCTTATATCAAGGTAAAGAAGTAAAGCAGGCCGCGATGGACTTGTTGTCCCGCAGCCCAAAGGATGAGCGTTGATTCTTTTATAATAGACGTTATGGTTTTTATTGTATGCATTAAAAAAGGCTTCTTAATCGAAGCCTTTTTTATTTGCCGGGTAAAATTTACGATTCTTGTAAAATATTCAGCATACGACGAAGTGGTTCGGCTGCGCCCCATAATAATTGATCGCCAACGGTGAAGGCACTAACGTATTCCGGTCCCATTGCCAATTTGCGAATTCGGCCGACAGGCACATTTAAAGTCCCCGTCACTGCAGCAGGAGAAAGTTCTTGTATAGTAATATCGCGTTCATTTGGAATCACTTTAACCCACTCATTATGCGCGCCTAAAATACGTTCAATCTCTGCTACTGAAATATCTTTTTTAAGTTTCATGGTGATTGCCTGACTATGGCAGCGCATTGCACCGATGCGCACACATAAACCATCAATTGGAATCTGCTTATCACTTGTGCCTAAAATTTTATTTGCTTCTACCTGAGCTTTCCACTCTTCTTTACTTTGACCCGACGGCATAGGAACATCAATCCAAGGAATTAAACTGCCTGCCAAAGGAGCGCCAAACTGCTGCGTTGGCAGGGCATCACTGCGGATATGCTGAGCTACCTGCTGATCTATTTCTAAAATCGCAGAGGCAGGATCGGCTAATTTATCGGCAACAGACGCATTGATAGAGCCCATCTGATTAATCAGTTCGCGCATATTCCGTGCACCGGCACCCGAAGCCGCCTGATAAGTATGCGGGGTTACCCACTCGATTAAGTCTTCTTCGAATAAGCCGCCTAATGCCATTAATAATAATGAAACGGTACAGTTACCGCCGACGAAAGTTTTCACTCCGTCTCTGATACCTTGTTTGATAACATCTTTATTGACAGGATCTAATACTATAATACTGTCATCCTTCATACGTAATGAAGACGCTGCATCAATCCAGTAACCATTCCAACCCATAGCGCGCAGTTTTGGGTAAACATCGTTAGTATAATCACCACCTTGGCAGGTGAGCACTATATCCATCTTAGCCAGTTCATCAATGGCGAATGCATCTTTTAATGTATCGCTCGGTTTACCAATTTCGGGTGCTAAAAGGCCCACTTGCGAGGTGGTGAAAAATACAGGTTCAATTGTTGCAAAATCATTTTCGTCACGCATTCTTTGCATAAGCACAGAACCAACCATACCGCGCCAACCAACTAAACCTACTTTTTTCATGATCTATTAATCCTTTCTGTTAAAAAATAAAAGAGTATCCGGTTAATGAATAACCTACACTCTAAATCTACCATTTTCTGCTTTGCTATGGCTAGTGTTTTGCATGATCTGCTCTAATAAAAAGGTAAAGCTTATGTTTAAGCTAATCCTTTAGCTTGATCAATCATAAATAGTGGGGACAGCTTGACGTTTGTGCTGGGTACGCAGGTAAATTGCGATTAACTTATCTTCAATTTCCTGAGTGACACTTTTACCCTCTAGGAAATTATCAATTTGATCATAAGTCATACCCAATGCGTGTTCATCCTGGAGCTGAGGTTTATCTTCTTCCAAGTCAGCTGTGGGTGCTTTTTCGATTAATATTTCAGGTGCGCCGAGATGTTTAGCTAATGCGCGAACCTGACGTTTATTTAAACCGAATAAGGGCGCTAAATCACAAGCCCCATCGCCATGTTTGGTATAAAAACCTGTGATGTTTTCTGCACTATGATCCGTTCCGACCACTAAACCGCCCGTTAACCCGGCAATTTCATATTGTGCGATCATCCGCATACGCGCTTTAACATTACCTTTGATAAAGTCGGTGTTGGTATTTGTCGAAAAGTTGATCCTGCTTTCCTGAAGTGCCGTTAAGGTGCTTTGATGAATGCCATCCGCGCCATTTTGTATATTCACGGTAACGGCATGTGAAGGTCGAATAAATTGTAATGCTAGTTGTGCTTCATCTTCATCTTTTTGAATCGCATAGGGAAGCCGAACGGCAATAAACTGATATTTTTCCGTATCCTGAGATTGATTTAGTTGTTCAACTGCGAGTTGGCATAAACGCCCGGCGGTACTTGAATCAACGCCGCCACTGATCCCTAAAATCAATGTCTGACAGTCGGCTTGCTGTAATTTTTTTTTAATGAAGTCGATACGACGTTGAATTTCCATTTCTTCATTGATAGTTGCTAAAACACGCATCTCTTGCAATATCTGTTGTTTCATAAAATAGCCTCTAAAAGTTAGGGTCTGATCATCTCTGTTTTCGATTATGATGAAAAGTAACGGATTTTTATAGTGCTGCTATCATCTCATCAAACTATCTGAATAGTTATACTAAATTTTTCTGCTTAATTCATTCATAAAATACGCGCGTGTCATTTTATTATTCGTTAAATGTAAAAACTCCGTTAGAATGGTATTTTTAAGTTTTTAATTATTGAGGTTTCTTGTATGTCTCTTAGTGTTGTTATCCTTGCCGCCGGCAAAGGAACCCGTATGTGTTCTGAACTTCCCAAAGTACTCCATAAAATTGCAGATAAACCTATGGTCCAACACGTGATTGATACGGTGAAAAGTATCGGTTCCGACAGCATTCATTTGATTTATGGTCATGGTGGACAGCTGCTGCAAGAAAAAATATCTGATGGCAGCCTCAATTGGATTAAACAAGCCGAACAATTAGGTACAGGTCATGCGATGCAAATTGCACTGCCTCATTTTAAAAAAAATGAAAAAATTCTCATGGTATATGGTGATGTACCGTTGCTTTCACAAAAAACCTTAAACGATTTAATTGCGGCTCAACCCGTCGGAGGTATCGGATTATTAACCGTTGAGTTAGACAATCCAACGGGTTACGGCCGTATTGAGCGGAACAATGGAGAGGTTGTTGGTATCGTTGAGCAAAAAGATGCGACGCCAGCGCAATTAAGTATTAAAGAAGTCAACACCGGCATTCTGGTTGCCGATGCCAATGACTTAAGTCGTTGGCTACCCGCCTTAAGCAATGAAAATGCTGCCGGTGAATATTACATTACCGATATTATTAAAATGGCGTATTTAGACGGACGCACCATCTGCGCTGTCCAACCACAAAGTGCGACTGAAGTTGAAGGCGTTAATACGCGCCTACAGCTGGCCAATTTAGAGCGTGCTTATCAGCTCAATAAAGCGACTGAACTGCTGCTGCGCGGCGTTATGCTGCGAGATCCTCAGCGTTTTGATTTACGCGGAGAATTAACCTGCGGCGTAGATGTTGAAATTGATATCAATGTTATTATCCAGGGGGAAGTTAATCTGGGTAACGGTGTAGTGATCGGCGCAAACTGCATTCTGATTGATTGTGATATTGCAGATAATGCAGTGATCCAGGCAAATTCAATTATCGAAGCCAGCAGTATTGGCGCTCGCGCAACTATCGGTCCATTTGCTCGTATTCGTCCCCAAAGCGTACTCAAAGAAGAGGTCCATGTCGGTAACTTTGTTGAAATTAAAAAATCAACTTTGGGTAATGGCACTAAATGCGGCCATTTAAGTTATATAGGCGACAGCACTTTAGGTGAAAGGGTTAATATTGGAGCAGGTACTATCACCTGTAATTATGACGGCGCGAACAAATTTCATACTCATATTGGCGACGATGTGTTTATTGGATCGGACTGCCAGTTGATTGCACCTGTTACCGTCAATAACGGGGCAACAACGGGTGCCGGTTCAACCATAGTGATGGATGTGCCGGAAAATGCCTTAGCGGTTGGTCGTACTAAACAGCGTAATATCAGTAACTGGAAGCGTCCAACTAAAAAATAAGCCTATGCAGTCAATATTAGTGGGGTAAAGATTACCTTACCTCACTTCATTGTTCAGCCCCTTCTATCTTATCTAATTTTTTACATGCTTATGTAGATGACTCAGGTGATCCTTTTGTAAAAGCTTAAAGACACTACCTCAGAGGGTAAAAGTCGCTGCACGCTACACGGAGGAAAGACTAAATCAGCAGTAATAGGCTGATTATTGCTTGTTTTGTGTAGTTCAAGACAAATTATCAATACAATAGCAGGTTATTGGTAGAGAGGAATACGCGAAAATAACGGTATTGTATCGTTCTGCTTATCCGAGCTGAGGTTATTTAATGAGATAGATAATCGCAATTGCTAAATTTTAGGCATAAAAAAGGGCGCTCAATAGCACCCTAAATTTATAAACTAAATTGGCTACTTAAGGTAGCGCGAATTAGTTCTTTTTGATATTCAACTGACGTTTACAAACATAAACATTTTCAAGATGTTTAAGTGTTTCAGCCGGCATACCTTTTGGTAATTCAATGGTTGAATAATCATCAGAAAGTTTGATATCACCAATAAAGCGGCTATTAATATCAGCTTCATTCGCAATTGCACCCACAATGTTTTTAACTTGAACACCATGCGAACGACCTACATCTATACGGTATACTTCCAACTCAACATCTGTCGGGCGGCCACGTCCACGGGGTTTATCACCACCTTGTTCACTGCGCTCCGGACGTCCGCGGTCACTACGGTCAGTACGTCCACGGTCGTTGCGGTCGTTACGATCGCGGCGTCCACGATCATCTCGATCATTGGAGCGTGGCTCGACAAATTTTTCTTCAACTGGCTGTAATGGTTTTTCTTTCTGAGCCATATAAAGAAGCGCCGCAGCAAGATCTAAATCATCAATTTCCGTATTGTTTTCGATTTGTTCGAATAAAGTGCGGTAAAAAGTAAGATCTTCACTTTCAATAACAGAGGCAAGTTGTTTTTCAAAATTAACTATACGTGTTTTAGTGACTTCATCACGGCTAGGAAGATCCATGATGGCAATCTCTTGA
>DATBNI010000402.1:0-5097 GCA_036554425.1 Psychromonas sp. | reverse complement strand
CATAATAGCCGCATAAATTGCGCGATGCGCTTCAATACAGGTACCGTTATCTTCTTCATTGTAGGTGCTAAAGCTCCTATAGATAGTCGCCAAAACATTACCAAAGGGCAGATAGAAATCATTACCTGTCGATAAATAAATCAAACGATGAAAATGCATGTCCTCTTCAGCCCAGCGGATATGATCAAAATCATTGGCAATATTTTCCATTTTTTCAAATATTTCAGAAAATTCAATAAGCTGTTCTGGCGTGGCGTTTTTTGCTGCTAAGGCACTCGCCTCTGGTTCGATTGTTTTACGCAGCGCAAGAAATTGTTGGTAAAAAATTTCAGAATGATTAACCGTATTCATCCACTCAAGTAATTGCGGATCGAGATAATTCCAATTGCTTTTTTCTATAACCATAGTGCCTATTTTTGATTTAGAACGAAGTAAACCTTTTGAGTTGAGCAGCTTAACGGCTTCCCGTAACGCAGTGCGACTGATCCCCATTTGTACAGATAAAAGCATTTCACCCGGAAGGAAAGAGCCCTGTGCTAAATCACCCGATAAAATACGACACGCAATGCTGCTAGCGACTTGTACATGCAGACTCTGCTTTGATCCAGATATTGTCGTAAAATTTGAAAACATAAGTACCTTATGGGGAAAATTTGTTTAGGATTATAAATCCAGTATAGCAGTGATATGATAATATCATGTTTTTTTGATTTTTGCCGTATCTATATGATATATAAAATGTATTTCACCTTAAAAATGCATATTAAGTGCAATGGAGATGATACCATTCACACTTATCAGGTGATTTATTTAAGCGCAGGAAAAATGTAGGTGATATATTGATTGCAGTAACTATTAAGTTGTTCTAATGCTGCAAAACGCGATGGATCTATTTTGAACGGCTTCAGCTGGCCGCAGCAGACTGAATAACAGGAGCTGAACAACAAAGACTAAAATAGCGTTTTATCTCAGCGTCGCGTTTATTTTAACCCGTATAAATAAACTGAGAATGAGTGGATTGGTTATTAGCCGTCTATAGCGGGATTTATTCAGGGCGTGGAAAGCAAGCAGTTTAGCTGCCTGCCATTTTTTTAAG
Organism: Psychromonas sp.; assembly: GCA_036554425.1. Taxonomy (GTDB): domain Bacteria; phylum Pseudomonadota; class Gammaproteobacteria; order Enterobacterales; family Psychromonadaceae; genus Psychromonas. The sequence goes on along the minus strand of DATBNI010000402.1, from coordinate 4,001 downwards.
GGTTACAAACTCATGGCGGCAATCCAACCAAACACCATTAAGGGTAAATTATAGTGGATAAATGTCGGCACAACCGTATCCCAAATATGGTCATGTTTGCCATCGGTATTTAGACCGGCTGTCGGTCCCAGGGTCGAGTCTGAAGCCGGTGAACCGGCATCGCCCAAGGCAGCCGCTGTTCCCACTAATGCTATGATTGCCATCGGTGAAAAACCAAATGAGAGGGCAAGGGGAACATAAATAGTCGCAATGATTGGAATAGTTGAAAAAGAAGAGCCTATCCCCATGGTCACTAACAAACCCACCACTAGCATTAATATTGCTGCGAGCGGTTTATTTTGGCCAATATTAGCAGATAACATTTCAACCAGGGTATCTACGCTGCCAGTGGCTTTCATTACGGCGGTGAAACCCGCGGCTGCAATCATAATAAAACCTATCATTGCCATCATATGCACACCTTTAGTGAAAACATCTTGAGTTTCTTTCCAGGCTATAACACCTCCAAGGGTAAATACGACAAATCCAGCCAATGCGCCGATGATCATTGAACCTGATAATAACTGTGTGCTTAATGTTGCTGCAATTGCAATGAAAGCAACCACTATATGGCGTTTGTTTAAGGGTGTTTTTGCGGATTTTTTATTTTCCTCTGGTGTAAATAGAGTCTCTCCCTGAGGATAATCCCGCGGCTTACGGTAGCTGATAAATACTGCAATCAGTAAACCTGTGATCATACCCAAGGCAGGTAAGATCATTGCGGTTGGGACCTGGCTGGCGGTTACCTGCAGGCCATTATCATGCAAGTTTTTTAATAAAATATTATTTAAAAAGATACCGCCAAAACCTATAGGTAAAACCATATAGGGCGTGATTAAACCAAAGGTTAAGATGCAGGCAACTAAACGTCTGTCTAAACGTAATTTTGTAAATACGCTAAGCAGAGGTGGAATTAAAATGGGGATAAAGGCGATATGCACAGGAATAATATTCTGCGATGAAATAGTCATTAATAAAATTAAAGATAACACCACATATTTTATCACGTAGGTTAAATGATCCGGGTGTCTGCCGTGCACTTTATTAATAACGGTTTGCGCTAATAAATCGGTAATGCCTGATTTAGAAATTGCCACGGCAAATGCACCCAGCATGGCGTAACTTAATGCAATAGTTGCGCCGCCACCCAACCCTCCTTCAAAAGCACTGACGGTATCGCCGAGTGACATCCCGGCGCTTAACCCTCCTATTAATGCACTTAATGTTAAGGCTATCACTACATTAACACGCATTAAAGACAAGGCCAGCATCACGCATACTGAGAGTACAACAGGGTTGATCATAAATTATCCTAACTCATTAAATAAAATAAAGTCGGCATCTTACGCGAGTATTTTTTGATGACAAAGTTAATTAATGAGACTAGGCACTTTTTTGTAAGGGTTATTCATAAATTTTACTTAACTATTTGTAATTTAGCGGGATTGATGAGATTAAGCTTGGATGATTGGGAGGTTTTATTACGCCCGGCATGTTTAGCCTTGTATAAAAGATCATCACAGCTTTTATAGGCTTGTTGAACGTTTATATTATGCTCCGCTGTGATCACCTCTAATCCACAAGATATTGTCAGAAAGCGGGACATTTTACTGTTGGCATGCGGGATTTGTAATTCTTCAATCGCATTTCTTATTCCATCGACGATATTGAAGGCTTCTTTTTCATCTGGCACCTTAAATAACAGTGCAAACTCTTCTCCTCCCAGTCTGAAAATAGCGTCACTTGAACGTTTTAATTTACTTGTTAAGAGGTTGGATACTGTGATTAAGGCCTGATCACCGACTTGATGTCCGTATGTATCATTAAAAAGTTTAAAATAATCAATATCAAGCATCGCAAAGGCTAATAAGGTTTTCTCCCGTTTCGCTGTATTGATTTCTTTGCTAAATAAGTCATCAAAATGACCACGGTTATAAAGTCCAGTTAATGCATCGGTTCTGTTGGTCTTTTCGAGTTCTTTTTGTGTTTCAGCTAATTTATTAAATATTTTAAATATTAAATACTCTGAAAGATAAGAGATGGCAACACTTAATAGCGCCACCGAGGTAAAGCGAATATAGCTGACGATATTGAGAGAGTGGCCAATCCAGCTATATAATATTGATAAAACCACAAAATAATAAACAATGGCCAGTAATAATCCTTTTTGATGTCCATATAGGATCATCGACACATAAATATAAATAAATGACCAGATAGGCAGGTAATGTTGGCCTTCGTTGATATGAATAATATACAAAAGGCAGATGCCCATAATTGATAAGGTAATATGAGCGAGCGCATTTTTTTTGCTTCTAAATAAAAGTAAAAAAAGCGGGAACAGCATGAATAACACGCCGTCGGTATAAAAGGGAGGAGCATCTCCGTTGTAAAAATAGAGTGCAGTATAAAAACATAACATTAAAAAAGCGAAACACAGAATCAAATTTGCGGTAACATTTTTTCTGTAATTAATACCGTCTTTCTGTATTCCAGCTTGCAGCCGGGTAGATAACCATTTACGCATTCAACATTCCATTTGTCCGGTAAATATTTCATCGATCACTCTTTGAGAATTATCGCATCTGCAGATAGTAAGCTCATGGTGACGTCTTTAAATTAACAACTTATAATACCCCTTCCGGCGGCCATTGTATAAGCCTGGCACCTGAAAAGGTTAATATTAGGTGAATTGCCTGTTTTTATAACCTGTTGAAATTTATATAATTACAACGGTAAAATGGAACAGAGCCACTTATAATGAATCTTAACAGATGGCAATGTTATTTATCAGTCATTAATCGCTTTTTGATGATGATTCTTTTATATATATAAAAAACAAAACCGGCGATTGCGCCGTAAAGATGCGCATTAACCAATACTTCTGCCGAAATTAAATTTACCGTACTTTGTGATGCGCCAAAAAGTTGCTCATCAATAATTTTAATGACCAGACCTGCTCCTAGCAGATAACCCCAGGAATCTTTCTTGCTTATATCTGTCGCAACCCCGTAGCTAAATAAGCCGTGTAACACTCCCGATAAACCCACATACCAAATAACCTCAGTATCAAAGAAAAACAGGCACAACCCGATAAATAAACTACAGAAAATAATGATGGGGAAAATTTTAACGGTCTTAAAGAGATCAGCAAATAACGCCAAAGTGATCATTAATCCCAGGATATTCATGACAAGGTGATTAAAATTAGTATGGCAAAAGGTGGCACTAACCAGTCTCCAAATTTCTCCTTCTGCTATGCCATTATGGTAATATGCCAGTAGATTACTTGCTTCTGGGTCAAAAAAATAAACCATCAGAGTCAGTAATATTATCAATGACGTTTCGATAATAAGAGAGCGCATCGGTTTCCTTTATTGAGAGGTTTTTAAAAATGAGTAAAAGAGCCGTTTGCAAATGCTGCTTAAAAGCCCAATCTGCATGTATCTGCTCATCGATACAGTTGATTGATAATCAACACTTTGTGCATGTATTGCAAGATCCTAGTGAAGAAAAAAATGCGATAGGCACTGCACGAATTTTGGGGCTGTCATTAAAACATTCAAAAATCAGCGTAGGGACCTTGTTTGATCCTGCTTTATTTGATTTAAAAAATAGCTATTTAGTTTTCCCCGATGCTTCGGCAGTGTCGGCGGAGCAGCTGGTTAATACTAAACAACTTAATGACAGCAGTGTTTTTATTTTACTCGATGGCAGTTGGAAAAAAGCCTACAAATTATTGATGAGTAATGATTTTTTACAGGATTTTCCGAGGGTATCTATTAATATAGATAAACAAAGCGAGTACCGTATTCGTAAATCACCACGGGCTGACGGCTTGTCGACGGTTGAAGCTGGTTATTATTTACTTTCCCAGTTGGAAAAAAATCAAGAAAAATTTGTTCCCTTATTAAAAAGTTTTAAAAAAATGATCGATTATCAAATATCATCCATGCCGGCGT
>DATBNI010000374.1:0-7068 GCA_036554425.1 Psychromonas sp. | reverse complement strand
TGGCGGCGCCGGAAATAATGATACTTGAATGGGGTACTTTGCTTACTGACAGCACAGTAGCCACCGCACCGCTATAGTGTGTCACCTGCCAGCCATTGGCCCAGACATCATCAACAGACGTCGCCTCCAATGTCATTGAACTAGAGGTTTTAATAGCTTCATTGCGCGCAAAGCGGTAGGCGTTGTACAGTTCATTGCTTGCCACGGCAAAACGCTCGTTGGCCATAAAGGTGCTGTAACTTGGCACAGCGACCATGGCTAATATGATGATAATCGCCATGGTGATTAATAACTCTATTAAGGTCAGGCCCTGTGATTTTTTTGTTGAAGAAAACCTCATATTAATTCCAACAGCCGCTAGAAGAACTAGATGTGGTTTCACCTGTTTGGGTGATAGTTAAAACGCCACATTCATCGCTGCCTTTCGGCGTGGCGGTGATGGTAAAAGTATTAGCCGAGGCCGAGGTAACGGCTAAAAAAGTATAAGTATCGGTGCTTGACGTGCTGCCCGCAGGGTAAGAGCCTTCTCGGGCATTAGCACGCTCGAACTCTTGTGCTAGCTTGGTCAACGCGAGCTGCGCGGCGATGCGATTGGCTTTCTGGATATGGGTTTGGTAAGAAGGTACAGCGATAGCAACCAGTATCCCGATAATAGCGATCACAATAAGCAATTCAATGAGTGTAAAACCTTTGTTTTTTCCAGAAAAAATGGGGGCTAGTACATTAATAACCTCCAATTTAGGGGTGATTTTCATCTATCTTCCTAATAGTTAAAATTATTATGCTTAACATCATGATTGTATTTCATTACCTGCTGCTGACTTCATTAAATCCGTCTAAGCATTATATTTCGAAACCACTTGAAGATCTGCAGGAAATTTTTGAAAAAAAGTAACATTTTAATTTAAAATTAAATTTGACACCTTTAATATGAACAATTATCAACAGGTTAAAAACGGCACCTTTGCATAGTTTGACCATCAACATAAAGACGATTAAGCATCCTGCTTAAATAGATATTGTAATTTGAATAGTTATAATGACAACGATCAAATTCACTAAAGAACAAAATAAGATAAAAAATTGACTTATAGTCGATATCTGCTCTTATGTATAAGCAACTAATTTAAAAAAGATTATTTTTATACAACACGGCGGAAAATATCGTTTTTTATAAATCAGTTGGCATGTGAGTTTTATTAAACAACAACTCCATAGAAAAATTCAAATCACCTCTTCTGTCACCTGCTTATGTAGAATAACTGCACGGTGCAGATTCTGCCTTGTATAAAGCACGCACAAATTATTGCAAAAATGCCCCCTAAAGGCCAACAGCCCCTAAATACTCAGTTAAAAATATCCTCGCTATTGTTGGTACTTTGATGCATATTCAAGACAACAGGCTGATTGACGAAAAAACAATTTTTTACTCTATATGATTTAGGAATCCCCCATGCTTTCAATTTTTGATATCTATAAAATCGGTATTGGCCCATCAAGTTCACACACCAATGGCCCTATGATTGCAGGTTATCAGTTTACTTTATTGATCAAAAAAATTCTGCCTTCGGTAAATGAAATTAAGGTGGATCTGTTTGGATCTTTAGCACTGACGGGTAAAGGGCACCATACCGACAAGGCGGTATTATTAGGTTTGTTGGGATTTCAGCCTGAAACGATTAAATTAAAAAGTGCGAATCAACTTGTTGAAAAGGTTAAAAAAACATTAAAAATGCCACTTTCAGATGAAAAGTCAATCGACTTTGATCCTCAGCAACAAATTGAATTCCATTTTGAAAATCTGCCTCTGCACGAAAATGGCATGTCGATTAGCGCGTTTGATATTAATGGGGCAATGCTTTGCACTGAGACCTATTATTCAATTGGTGGCGGATTTATTAAAACAGCAGCAGAATTGACCAGTAGTGATGCCCCGAATAAAATAAAACTGCCTTTTGAATTTCATTCTGCGCAAGAGTTATTAAGCAAAGCGGACCGCCAGGGTTTAAGTATTGGAGGTTTGGTACAGAAAAATGAATTAGCTTTTCGAAGCCAAAAAGAGATAGATCAAAAAACAGATCAAATTTGGAAAGTCATGGGTTTGTGTTTACAACGCGGTTTGCAGACTGAAGGCATACTTGAGGGCGGGTTGAACGTCACAAGGCGTGCACCGGCATTATTAAAAACGCTGGAAGCGAACCAGGCAATTGATAGCGATCCTATGACTATAATTGATTGGGTTAACCTCTTTGCTTTCGCCGTCAGTGAAGAAAATGCAGCCGGCGGTCAGGTAGTCACATCACCAACCAATGGCGCTGCGGGCGTTATCCCAGCAGTTTTAACCTACTACCATAAATTTATCCATGAATTAGATACTAAACAATTAAAAGACTTCCTAGGGGTATCTGCTGCGATCGGCATGCTTTATAAAATGAATGCTTCAATTTCGGGTGCAGAGGTCGGCTGTCAGGGTGAAATAGGTGTTTCATCCTCCATGGCCGCAGCGGGTTTAACGGCTATTCGCGGCGGCAGTAATGAGCAAATCTGCATGGCGGCTGAAATTGCCATGGAACATTCGCTCGGCATGACCTGCGATCCGGTCGGTGGTTTAGTGCAGATCCCCTGCATTGAACGTAATGCGATGGGCGCAATGAAAGCCATTAATGCCTCCCGTATGGCATTAAAGCGCAACAGCAAATCCATTATCTCTTTAGATAAGGTCATTGAGACTATGTATCAGACAGGCAAGGATATGCACAGAAACTACCGGGAAACATCACTGGGTGGATTAGCGATGATTTACATTGCCCCACCCTGTGAATAGTTTTAAACAATTTTTTTACCTTAAAACAACGACTTTTTCACTTTGCTTTTAGCCATTTCTGTAAATAGATATAAACCGTTTTTTGCGCTATTAAAACGGTCACCTCGATAAAATAATGGGGGGCCGTTTAAAATTGTGCGAGGTAATATTGAAATCAATTAATCGGAATATCAAACCTCTAGATAACCTTTACTGCTTTGTAAAAGATCCTCCATATCCCATCTAGTCAGCGGCCTGCTAAAATAATAACCCTGCACTTCTTCGCAATTATTCTGACGTAAAAATTCCAGTTGAGATACCTCTTCTACACCTTCAGCTGTCACAGTCAATCCCAGACTATGCGCCATAGCAATAATCGCCTGAGTGACAGAAGCATCTCCGGAATCAGTCGTCACATGGGTAATAAAAGAGCGGTCAACCTTAAGCTTATCAATCGGGAAACGTTTAAGATAACTCAGGCTTGAATAGCCGGTACCAAAGTCATCAATCGCCAGATAGACACCTAATGCTTTGAGTTTATGCAAAGTATCGACAGCGCCGTCGACATCGTCCATCAACATATTCTCGGTGATTTCAAGCTCCAGACAATGGACTGGCAGGCCGGTCTCTAACAGCACTTGGGAGACCAGTTTATCAATACTTTGTTTGGCGAACTGCCGTACTGATAAATTCACTGCAACTCGGATCTCAGGCAAGCCGTCATCTTGCCATTTTTTTACCTGACGGCACGCTTCTCTGAGTACCCATTCACCGATCGGCGAAATCAATCCAGTCTCCTCAGCCACCGGAATGAATTCATCCGGAGAAACCATTCCCAGTTCGGCACTATTCCAGCGCAGCAGTGCTTCAACACCGATAATGCGTCCGGTTTGAATATCCACCTGAGGCTGATAGTTGATCGACAGCTCGTTATCATCCATCGCGCGGCGCAAACAAGTTTCCATTTCCAGGCGACGTTTAACCACAACATTCATAGAGTTAACAAACAATTCATAGCCATTCTTGCCAGCATGCTTAACGCAATACATTGCAGCATCGCAATTTTTAAGCAGGCTTTCAACATCCTCACCGTGATCGGGAAAAATAGCAATACCAATACTGGGGGTGACAACAAATTCATGCCCAGACAGGTGAATACACAACTCCATAGAATCCAGTATTCGTCTGGCAATATTTTCAGCATCTTTTATATGTCTGATTTTTGGCAGTAATACGGTAAACTCATCGCCGCCAAGACGGGCAATCGTATTACGATCTGTTGCAGAGTGTAAACTCGTATCGCAGATACTGTCGCTGCTGCGAACAGTGTTGGCTAAACGCCTGGCCACCTCTTGTAAGAGCCTATCACCTATGCTGTGGCCATAGGTATCGTTAATTCTCTTGAAGTTATCCAAATCCAAAAATAATACAGCACCAATGTGACCATGCCGTTTTGCCCGTTCCATCACCAGCTCTACCCGTCCCCTGAAGACACTGCGATTAGCCAATCCAGTAAGGCTATCAAAGTGAGCCATATGAACAATTTTGTCTTGTGCCTGTTTTAATTCAGTCACGTCAAGTACGGTACCTGACACCAGCTTTGCTGTACCGTGTTCATCATAGAACACTTCAGCCTGATGCTGTACATTCAAGTATCTGCCGTTGCTCTGACTAATACTGTGATTCCAGCCCTGTGGCAGCTCCCCCGGAACACTATGCGCCATGTCATGAATCCAACGCCTGAACTCCTGTCGCTCGCCATGAGGCAGTTTACTGATAAAACCGCGATAACTTAGCTTGTCAACTCCCCGGTGCATTCCCGTCATATGATAAAGCTGTTCTGACAAATAAATTTCATTATTATTGAGGTTCCACTCCCAATTGCCCAAGCGGGCAATGCGTTGTGCATTACCTAATCGTGACTCACTTTTCTGCAATTCTTGTAACTGCTCTGTGATGTCACTGGACCTTACCATGTAGCGCAATCTGTGTGCTAAAATCTTCCAATTGAAGGGTTTAGTGACAAAATCAGTCGCACCCGCCTCATAAGCCTGGCGTACCGAATCAATATCGTCCTGTCCTGTCGCCATCAGTATCGGTACTAATTTACCACAGGGAAAACGGCGCAGCTGCTGACAGACTTCAAAACCATTCAGGCCAGGCATTTCAACATCCAGCAGTACAATATCCGGCTGCATTTCCTGAAATAACGCTAATGCAGCCAATCCATCTTGCGCTTCTACGACAGCGAAATTTTCTTTGCCCAGCGCCTGACGGGCCAGAAGCCGTGCCGTGATATCATCATCAACCACTAATACTCTGGTCAATTCAACGGTTTCGCTGTTGATCTGAATTTTCTGCATTATTATTCTCTTTTATTTTAATGAGTGCACCCCGGACCCGACGATATTCGGCATCAATACTGACGCACAGCACTGCTGCCTGAACGATATTTTTGTCCCGCCCCATCATTTCCAGCGTTTTACACAATTCAGCCAGCTGATAAGCCCCCAAATTATAGCTACTGGATTTGAAACTATGGGCAGTCTTGCGCAATATTTCAGCATCAGACAGCGCCAACCCCTGATTTAACTGTTCAATGTCGGCAGGGGACTTTTCCAGATACGCATCAATAATACTATTAAAGAAATGCCCGTCATCATCCATCTCTCGCAGCTGTTCAATAGCCGTCGTCAGCAGCGGAGCATCCGCCGCAGTGATGGCAGGCTCAACAGCAGAGGTAGCAGTCGCTTTCGCAATGAAAACAGGTCCAACAACGGCAGCAGAGCCTGAAGCTTCAGGAAGCCAGCGCTGCAATAGTTTTGCGATTTGTGCTTTACTGAACGGCTTGGACAGATAATCATCCATACCGGCACTCATACAGCGCTGCCGGTCTTCTAACATAGCGTTTGCGGTAAGAGCAATGATCGGCACACGCGTCGATCCGTTTTCCAGCTCTCCCTGACGTATTAGCTCTGTTGCACGATAACCATCCATTTCTGGCATCTGACAGTCCATTAATACCAAGTCATAATGCTGCTCTTGTAACCGCCTCAGTGCTTCGACACCATTCCCGGCCAAGTCCACATCGACACCTAAACCACTCAACGCCTGTATCGCATATTCCTGATTAACCGGATGGTCTTCCACCAGCAGTACCTTACCCTGCAGCTCGCTCTGTTGTTCCTCTATCGTGTTTACAGACAGAGCATCATCACTCAAAGCCGGGTCAGTCTTGTTCAGCTTAAGGTCAAACCAGAAGGTAGTTCCGTGACCTAACTCACTGCTAAAGCCGATCCTTCCCCCCATCATTTCTATCAGCTGTTTGGATATAGCCAGACCTAACCCGGTACCGCCATAATGACGGGTGGTCGAACTATCAGCCTGAGAGAATGACTCAAAGATCCTATCCTGATGCTCAGGTGCAATACCTACGCCGGTATCCCGCACCCGTATCTGCAATGATAATTCAGTCGCCGACTGTTCAAAAATGACCGCCGACACCGAAATTTCGCCGCTGTTTGTAAACTTAATAGCATTAGCAATCAGATTAGTGAATACCTGGCGTAAACGCAGCGTATCACCCAACACCCAGCTGTTCAGCTCCCGGGGCAAACTGTAATTTAGCTGTAACCCTTTTTTCACTGCCTGAGGGCTAAGTAAAGTAACCAAATTGTTAATCAGCGACTGCAATTGCAAGGGTCGGTTGTCCAGCTGCAGTTTACCCGCCTCAATTTTAGAGAAATCCAAAATATCATTGATAATATCCAGTAATCCGAAGCCAGAAGATTTTATCATTTCCATAAAACGACGCTGTTCCGTACTTAGCTCTGTTTCCAGCACCAGATCAGTCATCCCCAGCACACCGTTCATTGGAGTGCGAATCTCGTGACTCATGGTCGCCAAAAATTCACTTTTTGCCTGGCTGGCTTTCTCCGCGATCTCTTTTTCCTGCCGCGCCTGCAGAATATTCTGGCGAATGGATGCCTCCATAAAGATAAAAGATTCAGCCAGGCGCCCCACCTCATCACTGTATTTCATCGCCAGACGTTGGATTTTTCTTGCCTCGGGATTTTTCTGATTAAAATCCTGTTTTGGCAATGCGTTAGCATAAGATGCCAGGGTATTCAGCGGACGGGATATACGAAACACCAGAATCAGTGCTGCCGCTAAACCGATCAGTGAAATCAGGCCGATAACAAGACTCTGCCTTTTGATCAGGCTTTTACCCGGCGCTTCGATTTCGGCCACCGGGACGACCACCA
>DATBNI010000366.1:0-17140 GCA_036554425.1 Psychromonas sp. | reverse complement strand
CTGCGGCGAGTCGGGCATCAGGGTTGAAACCGGTGAGTTTGCTGCCGATATGCAGGTTTCATCAACCAACGACGGCCCGGTAACATTTTGGCTGCAGGTCTGATTTTCTTTAATTCAGCGGGCTTTCATTTGAGTTAAACTTATTGCATAGTGGATTGTCTTACAGCAACTCCCCCGATTAGAGTTGCATAGTTTCCGGGATTTCTTGTAATTTATCATATGAAGAGAATAAAGAATGTCACATTATAATCGCCTAACTGTATTTGTTTTTTGTATCTTTTTGAGCTTTTCTTCGCTATTAAGCGCTGAGGCTGCCTCTTCTGTTGAAATACTCGAAACAGCTATCATTAAAAGCCCGAACGATGCACGTGAATATCGAGTGATCCGCTTGACGAATCAACTGGAAGTGTTGCTGGTTTCAGATCCGGATTTAGAAAACAGTGCCGCTTCGTTATCTGTGCCGATCGGCAGTATGCATAATCCCGATCAGCAGCTGGGTCTCGCCCATTATCTTGAGCATATGTTATTTTTAGGCTCGGAGCGTTACCCTAATATTAATGAATACAGCAAATTTATGAGTCAACATGGGGGTTATACTAACGCTTATACGGCTCAGGAGAGCACTGTCTACGGGTTTGAAGTCAATGATAGCCACTTTGAACAAGCCTTAGACAGGTTAGGGGATGTGATGAGAGCCCCCTTGCTGGATCCGAGTTACGCGGACAAAGAAAGAAATACCGTCTACGCAGAGCATAAAACCTATTTTGATAATGATATGCGTAAATTTTACGCGCTGCAGCATTATACTTTAAATCCGGAACACCCGGCGGCCCGTTTCAGCACGGGTAATTTAACCACCTTAAAAGATAAACCCGGCAGTAAATTACAGGATGAATTGGTCCATTTTTTCGAGACCTATTATTCGGCTAATTTAATGAAGGTGGCCTTAACCAGTCCGCGCTCAATCGCTGATTTAGAGCAAATGGCACTTTTATATCTCAGCCAGATTCCCAACAAAAATGCCGCTAAACCTGTGATTGTCAGCCCCATCTTAACCGCAAAAGAATTAGCCATCAGTGTCGAAATGAAACCCACGGCCGATGTTAAATTATTACAGGTTAATTTTTTAATACCGAGCGTAAAAGATGAATATATGTACCAGCCCGGCGGTTATATCAGCCGCTTATTAGGCTCGGATCATCAGGGTGGATTATCGGATCAGCTGCAAAAAGCAGGCTTAGTCGAATCTGTGATGGCGGGTTTTTACGGCGCTTTTAGTGAGCACTATTCAAAATTTTCAGTGCAGTTTGCAATGACCAATACAGGTTTAAAGGAACAGGATCGGATTTTGGCCAGTTTATTTGCTTATATTGAATTAATTAAAAAACAGGGGGTGAGTCAACTGCAATACCGGGAACAAAAAAGTGGCCTAGACAGGCGTTTTAAGTTTTTAACCAAAAATTCCGGTTTTAACTATGTCATGAGTCTGTCCGCTGATATGCAGAACTACCCCTACAAAGATCTGTTGTTTCATCCTTATCGTTTGGACGGTTTTAATGCAAAATTTATCACCCAATTATTAACCTATTTAACCCCGGAAAACAGCCGTATCTTTAAAATGATCCCGAATCTGCAGGATGGAGAGCAGATCCCTTATTATCAGGGGCAATATGCGCGTCATAATATCACTAAAAAAACCCGGCAATCCTGGTTGACGCAGGCGCAGAAAATCACATTAACCTTACCCTCGGGCAATCCGTGGTTACCTGAAAATTTCAACTTGGTCGACAGGCAGTATTCAGATAGTGCGCTGCACCTGGTGAATAAAGCGGGGCATTCTGTGTGGTTTAAACAAAGCGCTTATTTTAAGGAGCCCAAAGCCAGTCTGAAGCTGCATTTAAACAATGACCTTAGCGATCAAAATCCTCAATCCCGGGTCACTATGAGCCTGTTGCTGGAAATGTTCAGCAAAGAGTTTGCAGCGCTGCATTTTGTGGCCGATGAAGCCGGTTTGGGTTTTGCTTTAAGTGATTCGAACGGCCTGTTAATCAGTACTTCAGGATACAGTGATAAACAGGATAAATTATTACTCAGGGTATTAAATAAGATTAAAAATGCACAATTTAGTGAGCAAAGACTTAACCTTGCTAAAGAAGAGATAAAGCGGCAATTAAATAATAAAGCGACAATGAAACCGCTGGATTTTGCCTTTGAGGGTTTTCGCAAGTTAGCGCGTCAACCGGCATGGTCCGATGCGGCTCTGCTTGCTGAAATTAAAGGAATCAGTTTAGCCGATATTGATCAATTTATTGAAAAGATATTCACTCAATCACGTTTGCGCCTGCTAGCCTTGGGTAATTTAGAGCGTCAACAGGTTATCGATTTAGATGCTGTATTAGCAAAAATTGTTAATGTTCAGCAGCAGCCTTTTTATACTATTAAACGTTTGCAGGCGGATCTCAATCAAGGGCCATTAAACTATCAAATCACCTCAAAGATGGAAGATGACGCGTTAGCGAGTATTTACCTTTCAGATCTCAAAGGGGATGCGGCGTTAGCCACTGCAGAGTTATTAAATAAATTGATCCAGCCGGCATTTTATAATCAGATTCGGACAGAGGAGCAATTAAGCTACTCTCCTTTTAGCGCAAGTTTTCCCGTTGATGATTATGTTGCCTTCGGACTTTTCACCCAAAGCCCGACGCTAAGCAACGCCGAGTTATATCAACGTTTTGCTGTTTTTCTGCAAAACTTTAATAAGCAGTTAGATAACACCGGTGCGGAAGAGTTTGCTCTTATTAAAAAAGCACAGATTGGCAATTATTTGGCCAAACCCACTTCGCTTGATGATGAGTTTTCTTATCTGAGTCATCAATGGTTAAGTATGAAAGCTGAAATAGATACTGAGCAGGCTTATATCGACAGTTTATCGGCAATATCCCTGGAGGATGTTAAGGTTTTTTTCCACGCTGTACTGGCCAAGGGTAAAAATGCCCAGCCGGTGGTTATTCAAGTGCAGGGGACAAAGTTTTTAAAAGAAGCCGTCTTGCAGCTGCACAATGAAGTGAAAATTTCAAATATAGACAGTTTACCCAAGCATTAATGATATCTGTTATTAATGCGCTCAGCTTTGCTATTAAGCTGAGCTGTATTTATAATAAGCCTTCATTTTTAAACAAGGCTTATTAATTTATGCGCCCTAGTAATCGTACTCCAGAACAAAACCGCGAAATAAAAATAACCCGTCATTATACTGACTATGCAGAAGGCTCGGTATTAATTGAAATGGGTAATACCAAAGTACTTTGTAACGCCACGGTTTCAGATTCTGTGCCGCGTTTTTTAAAAGGCAAGGGCAAAGGCTGGGTGACCGCGGAATACGCCATGCTGCCGCGTGCGACACATAGCCGCAATATGCGTGAAGCGGCAAAAGGCAAGCAGGGCGGGCGGACGCTTGAAATCCAGCGCCTTATTGCGCGTTCACTGCGTGCAGCAGTTGATCTCAATGCTTTCGGTGAAAACATGATCACAGTTGATTGTGATGTGATTCAGGCCGATGGCGGCACGCGCACTGCGGCCATTCCAGGCGCCTGTATTGCTTTAGCTGATGCACTTAATTGGATGGTCAAGCACGGTAAACTGAAAAAGAGCCCGCTCAAGCAGATGATTGCCGCTGTGTCTGTCGGACTCTATCAAGGCACGCCAGTCTGTGATTTAGATTATGCGGAAGATTCCAATGCAGACACCGACATGAATGTGGTGATGAGCGAAACCGGTGGTTTGATTGAGATTCAAGCGACGGCAGAAGATGGCGCATTCAGTCATGAACAGCTGCTTAGCATGTTAAGTCTTGCCAAGGGCGGAATCGATGCCCTTGTTGTGGAACAGAAAAAAGCACTCACAACGGAATAAAAAAATGAAAGATTACCAAAAAGAATTTATTGAATTTGCCTTAGAAAAACAGGTCTTAAAGTTTGGCCGGTTTACCCTGAAATCGGGCCGTACCAGCCCTTACTTTTTTAATGCCGGGTTGTTTAACAGCGGCCGTGATTTGGCGCGTTTAGGACGCTTTTATGCAGCCGCGTTAATGGACTCGGGTATTGACTATGACCTGCTCTTTGGTCCGGCCTACAAAGGTATTCCTATTGCAACAACCACGGCTGTTGCATTGGCTAATGATTACGATTTAGATGTACCCTACTGCTTTAACCGCAAAGAAGCTAAAACCCACGGCGAGGGCGGCAGTTTAGTCGGCTCAGAACTGCAGGGTAAAATCATGCTGGTGGATGATGTGATCACCGCCGGCACCGCAATCCGTGAGTCAATGGATATTATTCAGGCGCACCATGCACAATTAGCGGGTGTTTTAATTGCTTTAGATCGCCAGGAAAAGGGCAGGGCTGAACTCTCTGCTATTCAGGAAGTGGAGCGCGACTACGGCGCTAAAGTCATTTCTATTGTAAAGCTTAGCGACTTAATAACCTACCTGGAAGAAAATCCGGACATGCAGGAAGATCTTGCTGCGGTTAAAGCCTACCGCGAACAATATGGCATTTAATCTATTCTGGAAAAGCCAAAAACCGCAGTTTATTAATAATAGACTAAGGTTTTTTATGTTTTGTCATAAAGGTGTTCTATCCTGAAGAAAATCACTTAAAAGAAAATCAAACTTAGGCCTAATCTATGCGATTACAGAGGATCTTATTCGCTGATAGTCGATGTTTTTTGCTGTTTCAGATCAATATTACCGGAGCTAAAAATGAAAATTCTTATTACGGGCGGAATGGGTTATATCGGCAGTCATACCTGTATTCAACTGATCGCCGCGGGCATGACGCCCGTTATTCTGGACAACTTATCCAACAGCAGTGAAATAGTATTAGCAAGAATCCATGATTTAAGCGGCTCGACACCGGTTTTTTATCGGGGGGATGTGCGCGATCGGCTTATCTTGGAAAAAATATTTGCAGAGCATGAGATAGCCGCTGTGATTCACTTTGCAGGGTTAAAATCCGTTGGCGAATCAGTTGCAAAACCACTGGAATATTATGATAACAACGTTCACGGCTCGCTCTTGTTAGCGCAGGTGATGAAAAATGCGGGGGTAAAAAGCCTGTTATTCAGCTCATCGGCCACTGTCTATGGTGATCCGCTGACAATACCTATTACTGAATCGACGCCAACCGGTGCAACCACTAACCCCTATGGCCGCAGTAAATATATTGTTGAAGAGTGTCTGCGGGATTTACAGGCGGCACAGCCTGAATTAAGTATCACTTTATTACGTTATTTCAACCCCGTTGGCGCACATATCTCCGGCACTATAGGTGAAGATCCGCAGGGGATCCCGAACAATCTGATGCCCTTTATTGCCCAGGTTGCGGTGGGACGACGCGAAAAACTGTCCGTCTTTGGTGATGATTATAAGACCCCCGACGGCACAGGCGTACGGGATTATATCCATGTGATGGATTTGGCCGACGGACATGTAGCCGCTCTTAAAGCAGTTGGATTTAAGCCCGGTTTGCATATCTATAACCTGGGAACGGGTCAGGGCAGCAGTGTATTAGAGATGGTTGAGGCGTTTGCTAAAGCGAGCGGCAAAGAGATCCCTTATGCTATTTGTCCGCGCCGAGCCGGTGATATTGCCGAATGCTGGGCAGATACCTCCAAAGCAAACCGCGAGCTAAACTGGAAAGCGAGCAGAACATTAAAAGAGATGTCCGAAGACAGCTGGCGTTGGCAGTCACAAAACCCCAAGGGTTATGCGGGGTAAGACTAGCTGAAATAATCACTACTTGAGCAGCGGATTTAAATTTTAAATACGCTAATAAAAAAAGGCCTGACAGTCAAAATGTCAGGCCTTTTTTGTTTTTAAGCTTTTCACCACCGAGGCACAGAGGCTTCGTACACTGAGGAAAAACAATAACCACCGACAGCCTAGCCTAAAGGCCCAGTTCCGGTAGTGTGCAGACCTTATCATCTGGCATTCCGCCCTTCAGGCCCAGTTCCGGGAGTATGTGCACGCCTTGGTATTTGGAACCGCGCCTTCAGGCGGGGCAATGTTTTGTAAAAACATCCTGCTAACAATTATCAATACGCTGCTTTAGTAAAGCAACAAGCCGAGCCTGAAGGCCCCGTTCCGAAAGTAATATCCTAATCTTTCCTCTGTGCTCTCGGTGACCTCTGTGGTGACTTTTATAAAAAAATTCAGCGCCAAAGCAAAAAAACGGCTTAATCAGATTAAGCCGTTTTTTATTGTTGCCTCTTTTTATTAGAGCCTAGTACTCATGGCTTTTTACTTTATGCTCAATGGTTTCATCAAATATCTCCGCCGGTTTATGCTTGCTGGCAATAAATGAATACAGAACGGGCAAAATAAACAGGGTAAATAAAGTACCAATTGATAATCCCGCGACTATCACTACACCTATCCCGAAACGGCTTACCGCACCTGCGCCCGTTGCAAAGAGTAAAGGAATTAAACCTGCCACCATCGCAGCTGTAGTCATTAAGATTGGACGTAAACGCACAGTCGCGGCTTTTTTAACGGCATCGATACGATTTAAGCCGTGATGTAACTGCTCTTCCTTGGCCACTTCGGCAATCAAAATACCATGTTTGGTAATTAAACCCACCAGGGTAATCAAACCTACCTGGGTATAAATATTCATGGTTGCCGCTCCCCAGGCCAGCGCCACTAATGCCCCGCTAATGGCAAGAGGGACGGTCAGCAAGATAACCAGGGGATCGCGTATACTTTCAAACTGACTGGCAAGCACCAGAAAGATAATCAATATCGCCAGAATAAAAGTCATGTATAAGGCGCTGCCTTCAGTTACAAATTGACGTGCTTCACCTAAGTAATCATGACGGTAACCCTGAGGTAACTTGGTCTCTGCAATGCCTTCAAAGAAGCTAATCGCATCGCCCATGGCAACCCCCGGGGCTAATACCGCGCCAATAGTGGCACTGTTAAGCTGGTTAAAGTGGGCTAATGAACGCGGCTCAGCGGAGATGGTAATTTCAATCAATTCGCTGAGGGGCAGCATATCGCCATTTTTAGCGCGCACATAAAAGTTACCCAGTTTGTCCGGAGATAAACGATATTTTCGTTCCACCTGCGCAATCACTTCATAACTGCGGCCGTCAAGATCGATCCGGTTTAAATAACCGTCACTGACCAATGTCCCGAGCGTAAAGCCGATATCCTGCATGGTCACGCCATAAGCACCGGCTTTATCGCGGTCAATTTTGATGTTCATGGTCGCCGAATCAAAGGCCAAATCTAAGGTTGAATAAACAAAGTTAGCGTTTGCCTGGGTGGCTGCCAGCACATCGGTGGCGATACTGAGTAAACTTTCAAATTGATTACCCGTGGTGATCACAAACTGCACCGGTAATCCACCCGATGAGCCGGGTAATTCGGGCATTTGGAATGCCGTGGTTGCCACGGCTGCGACGCTGCTAAAGGATGGCGTTAAAGAGGCTGTGAGTTGTTCAGGACTTTGATCTCTTTGACTCCAGGGTTTCATGATCGCAATACCAAATGCCTGGTTGGAATTAGGAATACCTGACATGGCTAAACTGCTGGTCACTTCGGGCTGTTTGGCTAATTCGCCGGTGATAACGCGCATGCTGTTTTCGATGTAATCAAGGTTCGCATTGGCAGGCGCTTTTGCCATCACCATTAATGCGCCTTTATCTTCTTTTGGCGCAAGTTCAGAAGGAATAGAGTTAAACAAAAAAGGCAAGGAGATAAACACCAGGCAGGCATACAGTATAACCGCAGGGCGACGGGTCATTAATTTATCCAATAAACGCGCATAACTCCGGGTGGTAGCGGATAAAACGGACTCTACCCTAAGTTCAAAACGGTTCGGCTGGTGGTTGCTTTTAAGCAGTCTGCTGCACATCATGGGTGACAATGTCAGTGCCACAATACCGGATACAAACACGGCCCCTGCAAGGGTTAAGGCAAATTCAGTGAACAGTGAACCGGTGATCCCGCCCATTAGCGCAATTGGTGCATATACAGCCGCCAGGGTAATAGTCATGGAGATAACCGGCAGTGCAATTTCACGTGTGCCGAGTATCGCTGCACGAAAGGGATCTTCTCCCGCTTTGATATGACGGTCAATATTTTCCACCACCACAATAGCATCATCCACCACCAGACCAATAGCCAATACCATGGCGAGCAGAGTCATTAGGTTAATGGTAAAGCCAAACAGCTGCATCACCACCACCACACCTATTAAGGACAGCGGAATAGTAATAATAGGAATGATAACCGCGCGCCATGAGCCTAAAAACAGGATCATCACCAGTAAGACGATGAAACCCGCTTCGGCGATGGTTTTAACCACTTCAGAGATAGACTCTTCAATGGCGATAGTTGAATCGTATAACACCTGCATGTCGATTGAACCGGGGTTGTTTTTCTCCAGAACCGGCAGCATCTCGCGCACGCCTGCGGTAATAGTAAGGGGGTTAGCCGTTGGCGCTGCGTCTATTGCGACCACCACAGCATCATTGCCATTGGCCATGGCACGATAGATATCGTGGCTTTTCTCTAAAGAAACACGGGCAATATCCTGCAGCCGGATAACCTTACCGTTTTCACGTGTGGCAATAATGAGGTTTTCCAGTTCCGCACCGGTTTCTACCTGGGTTTGCACATTGCTGTTGAACAGGGTGTAATAACTGTTGGATTGTCCCGCAGCCGATTGAATATTATTCGCCTGGAGAATCTGCGCAACGTCTGCCGCGGTTAAACCAAAACCGGCCATGCGCTCAGGATCTAACCAGATGCGCATGGCAAATTTTGTGCCGCCATAGAGGTTAACTTTTGCGACACCATTAATACTGAATAGCTGCGGTTTAATAACACGTTCAAGGTAATCTGTGATTTCACTTGAACTAAGCTGCTCACTGGAAAACGAGATATAGATAACCGAAGTGGTTGAACCTGTACTCATATCAATAGTGGGATCTTCAGATTCGCTCGGCAACTGTGAGCGCACACTATTGACCTTAGCCAGGATATCAGCAACCGCGCCGCTGGGATCGGTATTTAATTTCATAAACACCGAAATCTTGGAATTACCCATGTAACTTTGCGAGGTGATAAAATCAATATTGTCGGCCTGGGCAATAGCCTGCTCAATAGGTTGGGTAATAAAGCCCTGAATCAGGTCCGCATTTGCACCATAATAACCGGTTGAAACCGAGACTACAGTATTGGTCATGCTCGGGTATTCGCGCACCTGCATTTTAGTTAAGGCCTGCAGACCCAATAAAACAATTAACAAGCTGATCGAAATTGCCAGTACCGGACGGCGGATAAAAATATCAGTAAATTTCATCAAAGCCTCCTATAATGCCGGGATTTCAGCAGGGATATTTAAAATATCCGATTCGATAATGCTCACATGGGCGGCATTACTTAATCGTACCTGACCGCTGGTGACTATCAGATCCCCTTCTTTAATGCCGCCCAGTACCCGGATTGAACCCTCTTTGCTTTTACCCAGAGTAACGATACGCTGGTCTGCCTGGAGAAAGCTTTTACCCGATTTATCCTGCTGCTCTGTTATCACATAAACGGTTTCACCGTAGAGGGTATAATTAATGGCGGTTTCGGGAATAACCATCTGTTTTGGCAGTGTGGGTAAAATGATATTGGCCTTGGCAAACATGCCCGAGCGTAATTTTTGCGCCTTATTGGGGATATCCGCCTGCACTTGAATCACACCACTTTGATAGTTTACCGCGGGTTCAATAGCAGAAATGGTGCCGGTAAAAGGAATTTCCGGCTCAGCATCGACAAAAATATTCATTGCCTGACCGATATGTATTTTATTGAGATCATTTTGCGGCACGGTAAAACGGAGCTGCATTTTACTGACATCTTCCAAACGCACTATATCTGTACCGGCACTTAAATAATCACCGATAAATACATTTCGCAGACCGGCAATGCCATCAAAGGGGGCGCGAATAATACGGCGGCTAATAGTTGCCTGGTAACTTTCTATTTGCCCCTGTAATGCTAATAGTTCAGCTTCGGCATCGTCGACCTGTCCCTGAGAAACCGAGCCTTTAGAGAATAACGAATTCATTCTGGTGTAATTACGCTGAACCGCAGATAAACGCCCTTTAGCGGCTTTTAAATTAGCCAGTTCAACGGCCGAATCAAGGTATACAAGGGGATCATTAGCTTTAAGTTTCTGGCCGGATTCAAATTCTATTTTAATCACTTTACCTGTCACTTCATTGGCAATATTAACCCCTTGAATAGGCTCGATAAAACCAATGGCACGCAGATGCGGCGTCCAGTCTTCCAATTCCACAGTCGCACTGGTAACGGGAAATTCCGGAATCGGGCGGTTAGCAAGAAACTCTTTAATCTTCATGGCTTTAAACATATTAAAGCCAATCACAGAGCCGAAAACAAGCAGGGCCAAAATGATTGCCGATGCGATCCATTTTTTCATATCAATACCTTTAAAAAATAATTAATGGGTGGGTTTTAAAATTGCCTGCCATGAGGCATCTATAATTTGTCTAATAAGTTGTTCATCAGGTTGTTCAATACTGTGATTGATCACTTTTTTTGCCAGATTAACGGACGATTCAAAGCTCAATGAAATTAAAGCCGGTATCGGAAAATCATGGAATATTTGCTCACGGATACCCTGCTCATAAATATTGAACAGAGGCGCAAAAAGCTGATCGTTACAGGAAAGCATCTCTTGCCCTTTTACGCAGGGCCTGAGAAATAGCATAGACACGGCAATGAGACGATTCGGGTTGGTTAACACAGACTGGTAGGTATTACGCCAGCACAAAGCATATTTTTCTTTTTGACTCAGCTCTTGATCCAGCCCTTTAAAGGTGACCACTGCAAGTTCTTGTTTAACATGTTGATGCAGCTGGTTAATCATATCCTCTTTATTTTCAAAATAACGATAGATAGTACCCGCCGCAACGCCGGCAGAATTCGCCAGCGCCTTCATTGACAGCCCGTAAAAACCGCGTTCTGCCAGTAAAATTTCGGCTGCAGTTAATATTTTTTTTCGTTTATCGACCATAATACACCAATAATGAATGAACGTTCATTATCGTTTATTTGTAATATTAATCAATATTTAAATGACATTAAATTCTGATATAGCTCAAGGGGTTGCGGCTTTGTCTCTATGTTAGCCTGAATCAACAAGATTAGAGCCTATATTGTTGATTGGTATTCAACTCAAACTGACGTAAAATCAGCCTTTGTTGTTAATCGTTATTTGCATTTAGGAAAAATCATGAAGCTTAATCCCGGACAAGATGCCGCCGTTAAAATGATCTCAGGCCCGTGCCTTGTTCTGGCGGGGGCGGGTAGCGGTAAAACGCGCGTGATCACCAATAAAATTGCCCATCTGATTCAAAATTGTGATTATCTGGCAAAAAATATTGCCGCGGTGACCTTTACCAATAAAGCGGCCCGCGAGATGAAAGAGCGGGTCAGTCAAACGCTCGGCCGTAAAGAAGCCCGTGGTTTAATAGTCTCGACCTTTCACTCCTTGGGCCTGGATATTATAAAACGTGAAGTAAAAACCCTGGGTATGAAAGCCGGTTTTACGCTGTTTGACGATCAGGATACCCTGGCATTATTAAAAGAGCTCACGGAAAAGCAGCTGCAGGAAGATAAGGATCTGCTCAAAGCCTTAACCACGCAAATTTCCAACTGGAAAAATGGCCTGATATTACCGCCGCAGGCCATTAAACAGGCTAAAGGGGAAAGGGAGGTGATCTTCGCCCACTCTTATGACCTTTATCAGCGCCAGTTAAAAGCCTATAACGCTTTGGATTTTGACGATCTGATCGTCTTACCCACACTCTTGCTAACCCACAAAGAAGAGGTCCGTTTACGCTGGCAGAAAAGAATTCGCTATCTGCTGGTGGATGAATACCAGGATACTAATACCAGCCAGTATGAATTAATTAAAGCCTTGGTGGGGGAGCGTGCCCGTTTTACCGTAGTGGGTGATGATGATCAGTCTATTTATTCATGGCGTGGTGCACGTCCGGAAAATTTACTGCTGCTGCAAAAAGATTTTCCGCAGTTAAAAGTGGTTAAACTGGAGCAGAACTATCGTTCCAGCCAGCGTGTTTTAAAATCCGCCAATGTCTTAATAGCCAATAATCCGCATGAATTTGAAAAACGTCTGTTCAGTGAATTAGCCTATGGCGACGCCTTAAAAGTCCTTTTCGCGAATAATGAAAAACATGAGGCGGAGCGGGTGGTGATGGAGATTTCCGGGCATAAGTTTATGAACGGCGCTTCCTTTAAAGATTATGCCGTGCTCTATCGGGGCAATCATCAAAGCCGTTTATTGGAAAAGGTGATGATGGAAAACCGCATCCCTTATCGCATTAGCGGCGGGACCTCATTTTTTGCGCGCAGCGAAGTGAAAGATATTATGGCTTACCTTAAATTATTGGTGAATCACGAAGATGATAATGCTTTTTTGCGTGTGGTGAATACACCGCGCCGGGGGATAGGCCCGGGCTCCCTGGAAAAACTGGGCAGTTATGCAAATATGCGCCACAGCCGGTTGTTCACCTGCAGTTTTGAAATGGGTTTAGAGCAGACCTTATCGGGTAAAGGTTTACAGTCACTGCAGGCGTTCACGCGCTGGTTGGTGGAGCTTAATGATCGCCTTAAACGCGATCCGCCGGTTGATGTTGTCCGTGATCTAATTCGTGATATAGGTTACGAAGACTGGTTATACGAAAGCAGCCCCAGCCCGAAAGCCGCCGAGATGCGCATGAAAAATGTGTCAATGCTGTTTAAATGGGTCACCGAGATGCTAAAAGGGGATGATCTTGATGAAGAAATGACCCTGGAGCAGGTCGTTGCCCGTTTGACGCTGCGCGATATGCTGTCGCGTAATGAAGATGAGGAAGAGTTGGATCAGGTCCAGTTAATGACCCTGCATGCATCAAAAGGGCTGGAGTTTCCCTATGTTTATATGATTGGCATGGAGGAGGGAATTTTGCCGCATCAGGTCAGTATTGATGAAGATAATGTTGAAGAAGAAAGGCGTCTGGCCTATGTGGGGATAACAAGGGCGCAAAAAGAGTTAACCTTCACTCTGGCCAAAGAGCGCACCCAATATGGTGAGACAATTAAACCCACCCCGAGCCGTTTTTTATCTGAATTACCCCAGGATGATTTAGAGTGGGAAAGCGGGCCGAAGAAAAAAACAGAACAGCAGAAAAAACAGCTTGCCGACAAAGGAATAGCAAATTTGCGTGCTTTGTTTGATTAAGATCCCTCTACCAATCGGAATCCCGCCTTCAGTGAGCAAAAGCAACAAGCTGAGCCTGAAGGCCCAGATTCGAAAGTAATACCTTAATCTCTCCTCTGTACTCTCGGTGACCTCGGTGGTGACTTTTATAAAAGATTCACCACCGAGGCACAGAGGCTTCGCACACCGAGAAAAAACGATAACCACCCACAGCCGAGCTTGAAGGCTCAGTTCCGGCAGTGCGCAGACCTTATCATTTGGAACCGCGGCTCAGGCGGGGCAATTTTTTGTAAAAATATCCTAATCTTTCCTCTGTGCTCTCGGTGTACTCTGTGGTGACTTTGATAAAAAAATTCACCACAGAGGCTTCACCACCGAGAAAAAACGATAACCACCGACAGCCGAGCCTGAAGGCTCAGTTCCTGCAGTATGCGCGCATTTTGTCCATTGGAATCCCGCCTTCAGGCGGGCAGGTTTCCAAAACACAACAGTCTTCTGTTAGTAACACTCCTGCAGTAAAATATTTCAATAGTTTTTAGCTATTGCAGTTATAACAACAAACGATTTTACCTATTAAATGTTTTTCTTCATAATCACTTCATCAAACAAGGGCTGGCAAAACAATATTTGCTAACTTGTTTAAAAGTTTTTTAAACTATGTAATATAAATGTATTTATACAAAAAGGAGTTACACATGTTAGATAATATCGAAGGTCAAAAAGTCCCTAGCGTTACTTTCCCAACCCGCCAAGGTGATCAATGGGTAAATGTGTCTACCGAAGAACTGTTTGCAGGTAAAACCGTGGTTGTCTTTGCCTTACCGGGCGCCTTTACACCAACCTGTTCATCAACGCATCTGCCGCGCTATAACGAATTAGCGGGGGTATTAAAAGAAAACGGCGTGGATGACGTTGTCTGTATCAGCGTTAACGATACCTTTGTAATGAACGCCTGGCTTGCCGACCAGGAAGCTGAAAATATCACAGTTGTACCAGACGGCAGCGGTGTCTTTGCCGAAGGCATGGGCATGTTAGTGGATAAGAGCGACATAGGCTTTGGTAAACGCAGCTGGCGCTACAGCATGCTCGTCAAAGATGGTGTGATTGAAAAAATGTTTATCGAGCCTAATCAGCCTGGCGACCCCTTTGAAGTGTCCGATGCCGATACCATGCTTAATTATATCAACCCTAATGCCAAAGCACCTTTAGCGGTAACCTTATTCACTAAACCGGGTTGTCCTTTCTGTGCAAAAGCCAAAGCGGCATTAACAGACAGCAATATCAGCTTTGAAGAGATCGTTTTAGGTAAAGATGCCACCACTGTCAGCCTGAGAGCGGTAAGCGGACAAACAACTTTTCCGCAGTTATTCGTTGATGGCAAGCACATTGGTGATAGCGAAGCGGTTGTTGCTTACCTTAAAGGTTAATACGCAGCTGAACAGTTGCCCTTAAGATTAGATTAAAGCGCTCTTTCATTGAAAGCTGCGCTTTTTTTTAACCTGATGTAATCAATTTAAGCCTGGAGTCTTTATGAAAGAGTTAAAAGTAGAAGTGGCAGTGATTGGCGGCGGAACGGCTGGACTTGCCGCATACCGTGCTGCCAAAGAAAAAACAGATTCAGTCATATTAATCGAAGGCGCTCAATTCGGCACAACCTGCGCACGTGTGGGTTGTATGCCCAGCAAATTGCTGATTGCCGCGGCAGAAGCGGCTCATAATGCTGCTCATACGGCGCCCTTTGGTGTTTTTATTGACGGAAAAATACGCATTGACGGCAAAAAAGTGATGCAGCGGATCCGCGCTGAGCGGGATCGTTTTGTGGGTTTTGTACTTGAAGCTGTCGATAGCCTGCCTGCACAGGATAAATTAATAGGTAACGCCACCTTTATCAGTGCAACAGAGCTGCAAATTGACAATCATACCCTTTTAAGCGCCGCTAGAATTGTTATAGCAACGGGCTCCCGGCCAAGTTATCCAGCAGTTTGGAATGACCTTGGCGACCGATTAATTATCAATGACGATCTGTTTAACTGGACTGATTTACCAAAATCTATCGCGGTTTTCGGCCCCGGCGTGATTGGTTTGGAGCTTGGCCAGTCATTACATCGTCTCGGCGTTAAAGTGTTAATGTTTGGCATGGGCGGGCAGGTCGGCCCCTTTACCGATCCAAAAGTGATGGCTTATGCCCAAAAAACATTTTCCGATGAATTCTACTTAGATGCGGACGCAAAGGTTAAAAATATGGTGCGTAAAGGGGATAATGTTGAAATCACCTATTTGGATAAACAGGGGACTCGGCAAGTTGCTGAAGTGGAATATGTATTAGCGGCAACGGGGCGCCGCGCCAATGTAGACAATCTGGGGCTGGAAAATATCGACATTGAAAAAGATGATCGCGCTGTACCTGTTGCCGACCCTTTTACCATGCAGACCTCAGTGCCTTCGATATTTATTGCCGGGGACGCCAGCAATCAGATTCCGCTGCTTCACGAAGCGGCAGATCAAGGCAAAATAGCCGGCAGCAATGCGGCGGTTTATCCGAATATTAGAGCGGGATTACGCCGTTCATCCATTGCCGCTGTATTTACCGATCCTCAGCTGGCAATGGTCGGATTAACCCATCAACAGGTGACTGAGAAATATACCGGCTGCAACTGTTTTGAAACGGGCAGCGTCTCTTTTGAAAATCAGGGGCGTAGCCGTGTGATGCTTAAAAACCGGGGTTTATTAAATCTTTATGGCGCGCATGGCAGCGGGCGTTTTTTAGGTGCAGAAATGATTGGCCCGCAGGCTGAACATCTGGCGCATCTGTTAGCCTGGGCGCATCAAAACAGAATGACTGTTTCCCAGATGCTGGATATGCCGTTTTATCATCCGGTAATCGAAGAGGGCGTGCGCTCTGCATTACGCGATTTGAACGCCAAACTGAGACTTGGCTCGGAAATGCTCAACGAATGTATGGAATGCGGGCCGGGCTGTTAAGTAGTCAAGCTTTAGTCACGTTTTTTACTTAAATATTTTTGTTTGAACGCCTTGTTTTTGCCTGTTAAATATTTTTGCAAAAACCTATCTAACTGTTATTCATTATGTTTTTTGGTTGTTAATAATTACGGGAAAGTCAAGTTATTGAAATGGGGAAAATAAACAGCAATAATAAGTCAAAAAGATAGTCTAGTATCATTGGTTCCCAAACCAAAAAAAGGATTTTTTATGAAAAACAAACTAACCTGGCGTTTATTAGCTGTTGCTTCACTGCTGTTTCTGCCCTTCAGTCAGCAAGTTCTGGCTGCCGATAAAGTTGAGCAAAGCGTGCAAATGACCACCCAAGTCGTTGAAAAAATAAATATCAACAAAGCAACGGGTGATCAACTTGCTGTTATCAAAGGTATTGGTGAAATAAAAGCACAGGCCATTATCGACTACAGAGAAGTGCACGGCGATTTTGCTGATGTCAACGAGTTAGTTAAGGTAAAAGGAATTGGTCAAGCCACACTGAAAAAAATCCAACCTTTTGTCACCCTCTAATAATCAATAAAGCATGGAGCCTATGAATATTTGGGCTCCTTTTTTATGTTTCTCCTGAAGATATTAATATTAAGGCCAATAAATAATTTTTATTGTCACACATGGATGTTATAAATTTAAGGACAAAAACGATGAATGCATGCAACAAAATTCTATTCAGAACAATGGTCGTTTGGTTTTTTTTTCTAGGCAACCCCTCTCATGCTCAGCCTATCGCCGAATGGACCCCTAAAAAACTTACCATAGAACAAACACAAGGGTCACTGTCATCTTATGAAATTTCAGTGAAATTGACTGAAAATACCGCTTCC
>DATBNI010000352.1:0-1613 GCA_036554425.1 Psychromonas sp. | reverse complement strand
GGAGGTGCATATACCTATTCGGTAAAGCGTCATCTTGCTTTAGAATTAATTATGCCAAAACTGAATGCCCGAAATAAAATCTATTTAAGCATCTTTGTTAATCTATTGGTTCTTACTTTTTCGTCAGTTGTGCTTATCTACGGAGGTGGAAGTTTGGTAGATACAACACTGCAATATAATCAAATATCTCCAGGGCTGTTTATTGGGGACCATCATTTATTAATTGGTTATGTTTACGTTGTTGTCCCTCTGTCTGGAATATTGATTAATTATTATGGTGTGCTCGATATCTGGGAATCAGTAGGGCAATTGAAAAAAACAGAGGGGGAAGTAACTCATGACGTTAATTGATCTTATTTTTACAGATGCATATCTCCTTGTTATGCCTGATTATATTGCAGATATATTGCCAATCGTTGTCCTATTTGGGACGCTAGCCTTTTTTCTTATTATCGGTCTGCCGATTGCATTTGCGATTGGTGGTGCTGCATTCTTAACAATTTTCATCGACTTTCCCATTGATAAAGCGGCCGTTTTAGTGTCGCAACAATTGGCGAATGGCTTAAACAGTTTTGGTTTGTTAGCGCTGCCCTTTTTTATCGTAGCCGGTAACTTAATGAATCGAGGCGGATTAGCTTCGCGTTTAATTAATTTTGCAATGTTATTAGGAGGTCGTTTACCGGGTTCATTGTCACATGTGAATGTGATTGCCAATATGATGTTTGGTTCTCTGTCTGGATCGGCAGCAGCGGCGGCGGCGGCGGTAGGCGGCATCATGACCCCTCTACAGGACAAGCATAAGTACCCTAAAGCATTTTCAGCGGCTGTTAATGTTGCCTCTTGCCCGTCTGGATTACTGATTCCACCTTCAAATATTTTAATATTATATGCCCTGGTCAGTAGTACATCAGTGCAATACCTGTTTATTGCAGGGTATGTTCCTGGTTTGATGATGGGCTTAGGCATTATGGTCGGTATCTTCCTCTTAGGTAAAAAATTTAAGGTTCCGCAGGAAAAAGTCATACTAAAGCAAAAAGCACTGACGGTATTTTTAGAGGCATTTCCAAGTTTATTGCTTGTTGTGATCATAATGGGCGGTATTCTAGGTGGTATCTTTACAGCAACCGAGGCTTCAGCGATTGCGGTAATCTATAGTTTAATACTCGGCTTTAGTTATAGATCGCTTAAATTAAAAGATATCGCACCGGTATTATTGGACAGTATATTAACTACGTCGATAGTACTGCTAATGATTGCAACTTCATCGGCAATGTCTTGGGCGATGGCGAATGCCGATATTCCCGCAGCCATTTCTGAGTTTGTGCTAAATTTTTCTGCTGATCCGATCATGATCATGCTGTTAATGAACGTGATTCTATTAGTGGTCGGCACCTTCATGGATATGTCCCCGGCCGTCTTGATTTTTACCCCCATCTTTTTACCTATCGCGATTTTATTGGGCATAGACCCGGTTCATTTCGGTATTATTCTTGTATTTAATTTGTGTATAGGCATCTGTACACCGCCAGTGGGCACTGCCTTATTTGTTGGCTGTAGTGTCTCTGGAACCAAACTGGGAGAGGTAGTACCTAAGTTAATGCCTCTCTTTGTAA
>DATBNI010000341.1:0-6145 GCA_036554425.1 Psychromonas sp. | reverse complement strand
GGGTGGTGATGTGGACATGTATAACGTTGTGATGGAATTACTCAGAGAAGAGCAACGCCGTGAAAAATCAGGTAATACGCGTTTGATTCCCATGCGCCCTGATCATGGCCACCAGATGCTTGATGATCTGAAAAAGAAAACCAATCCAGGTTATTCGGCGATTGGACGTCTGAAAGGTCTGGCTGAAGTTAGGGGAATGGAAGTTGCGTTAAAACGCGCTTTTTTTAGCCACTAAAAAGGCAATTAATATCTTCTTTCAGCTTATGTCTGAATAAGCTGTTGTGGCATTCGCCCAGCAGCTTTAAAGACAAAAATATCAATGGTTATCTCTGTCTCTAATATATAACCCATCCATTCCTTTATACAACTATCCAATGCATTTCTTGCATACCTCTGTCTTGCGTTCCTTAATTCTACTATCAAAGGGGTAATAGCGAGTTTACATGGAATTACTTGGTAGCTGATACAAGTAAGAGTGATCCTGGCGGATCTGATTCAGTTATCCTATTTAACTTGTCTGCTTTTTCTTCTATACTGCTGGTTCTTGTCGGAGAGCCTTAGGGCTGAGACCACTGATATATCATTATATCTTTATGTGGGATCCGTGGAACCTGATTGGGTTAATACCTGCGTAGGAAACAAGCATAAAGAAAATGGATCTCCTTTCTTTACTCTTTCCACTGAATTTCGACAAGCACTCTCACTACCCAACTTAAACTAAGGTAAAGAATGCTATGTCTAATCAAGTAAACTCGAATTTAAAAACCAGCAGCCGTAAAGGCCTATCCCGCAAAGCCTCTCGTCAGGCAGCGCAGGACTACATTCAAAACCTCAATAACGAGTCCTATCCCAATTCAGAAAAAATCTTTATTGATGGTGAAATCCACCCGATTAAAGTAGCTATGCGTCAAATTCATCAAACCGATACATTAGTAGGGAACAGTGAAAAAAATCCTGTTTATGAAAAGAATGAGCCTATTCCTGTTTATGACACATCGGGTCCATACACAGATCCTAAGACTAAAATTGATGTGCATGCCGGTTTACCGCGTTTACGTGAAGCTTGGATTACTGCCCGTGATGATGTTGAAACACTGGAAGGTGTCACGTCGAATTTTGCACAGCAGCGTTTGGCCGATGACACATTAGACGAATTACGTTTTGCTAACTTACCCAAACCACTGCGTGCTAAAAAAGGACAATGTGTTACTCAGATGCATTACGCCCGTCAGGGTATTATCACCCCTGAAATGGAATATATTGCGATTCGTGAAAACATGGGCCGTGACCGGGTAAAATGTGAAGCGCTGCATTTTCAACATGCGGGTCATAGTTTTGGCGCCAATCTGCAGGAAAAAATAACCCCGGAGTTTGTGCGCCAGGAAGTCGCTCGCGGACGTGCGATTATTCCTTCTAATATTAACCATCCGGAACTTGAGCCGATGATCATTGGCCGTAACTTTCTGGTAAAAGTTAATTCTAATATAGGCAATTCTTCGGTCAGCTCTTCCATTGAAGAGGAGGTAGAAAAACTGGTTTGGTCAACGCTCTGGGGCGGTGATACTGTCATGGACTTGTCTACAGGCCGTAACATTCATGAAACACGGGAGTGGATCCTGCGTAACGCTCCTGTGCCTATAGGTACTGTGCCTATCTACCAGGCATTGGAAAAAGTTAAGGGTGTTGTGGAAGATCTGACCTGGGAAGTCTTTCGCGACACCTTAATTGAACAGGCTGAGCAGGGGGTGGATTACTTTACTATTCATGCGGGCGTATTGTTACGTTTTGTGCCTATGACGGCTAAACGTGTGACGGGTATTGTTTCTCGTGGCGGCTCAATCATGGCAAAATGGTGTCTGACTTACCATAAGGAAAACTTTGCTTATGAGTATTTCCGCGAAATCTGCGAAATCTGTCAGCAATACGATGTGTCATTATCTTTGGGTGATGGCCTGCGCCCGGGATCAGTTGCTGATGCCAATGATCAGGCGCAATTTGCAGAATTGGAAATTTTAGGTGAACTGACTAAAGTTGCCTGGGAATACGATGTACAGGTTATTATCGAAGGCCCGGGTCATGTGCCTATGCAGATGATTAAAGAAAATATGGATAAACAGCTGGACGATTGTTTTGAAGCGCCATTTTATACCTTAGGTCCGTTAACCACGGATATTGCGCCGGGATATGATCATATTACCTCTGGGATAGGCGCCGCCCAGATCGGTTGGTACGGTTGTGCTATGTTATGTTATGTCACACCCAAAGAGCATTTAGGCCTGCCTAATAAAGATGATGTAAAAGTGGGACTGATCACTTACAAAATTGCAGCGCATGCGGCGGATTTAGCTAAAGGTCATCCCGGTGCACAAATTCGTGATAATGCTTTATCTAAATCACGTTTTGAATTCCGTTGGGAAGATCAGTTTAACCTCGGTTTAGATCCGGTCACCGCACGTGAATATCATGATGAAACCCTGCCGCAGGAATCGGGAAAAGTAGCGCATTTCTGCTCAATGTGCGGGCCAAAATTCTGCTCAATGAAAATCACTCAGGATGTACGTGATTTTACCGCGAAATTAGATTCAGGTGAGATCAGCATTAAGATCTTAGATGAAACTATCAGCATGACTGCAGAACAGGGCATGGCGCTTAAAGCAAAAGAATTTAACGACTCTGGTGCTGAAATCTATCAGCCGGTTTCATAAAAAAGCTATCTGCTGTCGGCTATTAGCTCTCAGCAGATAGCTGCTCTTGTAAGGGATAAATATGAGTAACATTGTTTGGACAATTGCGGGCTCCGACTCGAGTGCTGGTGCGGGTATTCAAGCGGACCTTTGCACCTTTCATGATTTAGGGACTGACGGGTGCTGCGTGATCAGTGCGGTCACTGCGCAAAATTCTCAATCCGTCAGCTTAGTCGAAAGTGTTTCCGATAAAATGTTCACTGAGCAATTGGCGAGTTTGGCAGGTGATATGCCTGCTAAAGTCATTAAAATTGGCTTAATTGCGCGTGTTGAACACGTTAAAATACTCGCTCAGCAGTTAGCTTTATATAAACAAACCTGGTTACAAAAACCCTTTGTTATCTACGATCCCGTTGCGATTGCATCAACAGGTGATGATATGAGCGATGAGGGGATTAATGAGGTGATTAAAAATGAGTTGTTACCTCAAATCGATCTATTAACGCCTAATGCAAATGAGGTATTAACCTTATCCGGGCATGCTTTGATCTCCGGTGAATCATTTAAACCTGCGGTTGAAAAACTGATCAGTATGGGCTGCGGCAGTGTGCTGATCAAAGGTGGACATTTTGAGCTGGTGGATGACATCGCGTTAGATTACTGGAGCGACGGGCAGCGTGAAATTGCGCTAACCAGCCCGCGCTTAACTGATGTACAGTCTCATGGAACGGGTTGTACTTTAGCGAGCGCGATTGCAGCCACTATGGCCTTAGATTATTTTATTGAAGATGCGTTAGTGCTGGCGAAAGCTTACCTTAATCAAGGCCTGAAAGGCGCTAAAGCGATTGGCTCCGGAGAAGGTTCCGTCGCACATTTAGGTTGGCCAAAAGATCGTGCTGATTTCCCCGAGGTGGTTTTTCCCGAGTCAAAAATCGGTTATGAACTTGATTTGCAGGGAAGATTAGAAGCAGGTCCTGGTTTTGAGCCTTGCGATACCATTAAACTGGGTTTATATCCTGTTTTAGATTCAGTTGAGTGGTTAGAGCGAGTTTTAAAATTGGGCGTAAAAACCCTGCAACTGCGTATTAAAGATAAGCAGCCGGAACAAGTTGAGCAGCAGATTATCGAGGCGATTGCCCTTGGCAAAAAATATAATGCACGTTTGTTTATCAATGATTACTGGCAGTTAGCTATTAAACATGGCGCATACGGTGTGCATCTTGGTCAGGAAGATATGGATGTAGCAGACTTACCCTTAATAGCCGATGCAGGGTTACGTTTAGGGTTGAGTACCCATGGTTATTACGAAATGTTGCGCGCCAGGCAGTTAAAGCCAAGCTATATTGCATTAGGTCATATTTTTGAAACACAAACTAAAGATATGCCCTCGGATCCGCAGGGTTTAACACGTTTATCACAATACGCTAATTTGATGTCGGATATGGCCATAGTGGCGATTGGCGGGATTAACCTTGAGCGGGCTCCTGCGGTTTGGAAAACAGGGGTTGGCAGTATTGCTGTGGTTAGCGCAATAACCCATGCCGGCGATCCTAAAGCCGCCATTGAATCATTTAATCAAGTGATGCAGTAAAAAAAATAGCGAGCGTTATGTCTTTCGGGCCTTTCGCCTTAAAGCTTAATGCCTTCATTAATGATACTAGGGCAAATCATGTTAACTGATCCTGAAACATTACGTTATAGCCGCCATCTGTTATTGGAAGATGTTGGCGAGTCCGGGCAGCTCGCTTTGAAATCTGCCAAGGTACTGATTATTGGTATGGGCGGACTCGGCTCACCCGCCGCACTGTATTTAGCGGCTGCGGGGGTAGGTACTCTGGTAATATCGGATTTTGACCATTTGGAAATGAGCAACCTGCAACGCCAAATCGCTTATCAAACAAGTGATATCGGCGCTGCTAAAGCGGCCCTGATGAAACAGCGCTTAGCGGCGCTTAATCCTGAAATCCGGGTACGCAGCATTAATACTCAAATGAGTGAATCACAACTTTCCATGGAGCTTATCCTGGCGGATATAGTCCTGGATTGTACCGATAATATGGCCAGCCGGCAGATGATTAATAGCGCTTGTGTGCAGGCTAAAAAACCCTTGATTGTTGGTGCCGCTATTCGCTTCGAAGGACAGTTAATGTTTTTTGACCACAGTAAAGCCGATTCCGCCTGCTACCACTGCTTATTCCCAAATAATGACGAGCAAGTTTTGAACTGCAGCAATGCCGGCGTGCTTGGTCCTGTGGTCGGCACAATAGGCACACTGCAGGCACTGGAGGCGATTAAGTATCTGCTCGGATTACCTTCAGGTATTAACAATAAATTGAAACTTTTCGATGCTAAAACTTTAGATTGGCAAACCTTTGCGATTAATAAAGATCCCAAATGCAATGTATGCGGACAAATTCAATGAAACTATTTGTGAATGAGCGGGTAATAACTATTCCCGCGGATTGTAATATTGAACAGTTATTGACTCTGTTAGAAAGCCCTTTAAAGGGCAGCGCAGTCGCGGTTAATCAGCACATCATAAGCCGTTCAACATGGACTGAATATAAACTTAATGAAGGCGACCAGATTGCGCTTTTCCAAGCCATAGCAGGGGGCTAGTCACAGATGTTATTTAATAAAATGCACAGCGATGATCAATTGGTGATTGCGGATGAAATCTTCACTTTCCGTACCTATAGCAGGGGAATAGTCATAGATGTTAGTTAATAAAATGCAAAGCGATGATCAATTAGTGATTGCGGATAAAACCTTCACTTCCCGTCTGTTTACCGGTACGGGTAAATTCAATGATCAACAAACTATGATTGCGGCGCTCAGGGCATCCCAATCTGAATTAGTTACCATGGCCTTAAAGCGTATTGATATGGAGCACAAGGACGATGATATTCTCGCGCCCTTAATTAAAAACGGCATGAATTTATTACCCAATACTTCCGGTGCGCGTAATGCCAAAGAGGCGATATTTGCAGCGCAACTCGCCCGTGAAGCCCTGCAGACCAACTGGATAAAATTAGAAATTCATCCGGACCCTAAGTATCTGCTGCCGGATCCTATTGAAACATTAAAAGCCGCTGAATTTTTAGCGCGTGACGGTTTTGTGGTGCTGCCCTATGTGCATGCGGATCCTGTTTTGTGCAAACATTTAGAAGCGGCAGGCTGTGCCGCGGTGATGCCTCTGGGCGCACCTATAGGTTCTAATAAAGGGTTAAAAACCATTGATTTTTTAGAGATAATTATTGAACAGGCGAATATTCCCGTGATTGTGGATGCCGGTATTGGCAGTCCTTCACATGCGGCGCTGGCGATGGAACTCGGCGCTGATGCGGTGTTAGTGAATACCGCTATGGCAGTAGCTCGCGATCCAGTTTTGATGAGTGACGCTTTTGCTAAAGCCGTGCAGGCAGGGCGACAGGCATATCTTGCAGGTCTGGCGGGACAGG
>DATBNI010000265.1:0-3641 GCA_036554425.1 Psychromonas sp. | reverse complement strand
AGTCTCAATAGTCGCGTCGGGTGAGAGTGTGAGTAGATCTTGATAG
Organism: Psychromonas sp.; assembly: GCA_036554425.1. Taxonomy (GTDB): domain Bacteria; phylum Pseudomonadota; class Gammaproteobacteria; order Enterobacterales; family Psychromonadaceae; genus Psychromonas. The sequence goes on along the minus strand of DATBNI010000265.1, from coordinate 3,595 downwards.
CCGCTCAGGGTTAAGGATTTATCACCCTGAATTTTCGAGGCCAGCTCAAGCGAATCTTGAGTCACCATACCTTGATAGCCATCTTCATTGACATGATAAGCATAATCCCCTTTTAACTTATTTATCTGCGCTAAAGCCTGGTTAACGGTCTCGGCGGTGATTTGGTGGGTTGTCGGCTGCATTATTGTTGCCACCGTTAAGACGCGCGCACGATTCACATTTTTAACAAAGGCTTCAACATAAGCGTTAGCGGGATACAGCAAAATATCATCTGCCGTGCCCTGTTGTACGACCTCGCCATCCTTCAAGATTGCTATCCTGTCACCCAGGCGTAAAGCTTCATCTAAGTCGTGGGTAATAAAGATGATGGTTTTATGTAAGCTTTGTTGTAATTCAATCAGCTGATCCTGCATTTCACTGCGGATCAGCGGATCTAACGCTGAAAAGGCTTCATCCATCAACAAAATTTCCGCATCGGTGCACAATGCGCGTGCCAGCCCTACCCGCTGCTGCTCACCGCCGGACAGTTGCGCGGGATACTGTTGTTGATAGCCGCTCAGCCCTACCCTGTCTAGCCACTCTTGCGCTTTCGCCAAACGTCGTTGTTTCGAGACACCCTGTACCGTTAAACCATAAGCAACATTCTCAATCACACTGCGGTGCGGCATTAAACCAAAATTCTGAAACACCATAGACATCTTATGCCGGCGAAAATCCTGCAGCTGTTTTGGACTCAGCTTTATGATGTCTGTGCCTTCAACGCTGACCACCCCTTTAGTCGGGTCGATTAAGCGGTTAAAATGACGAATCAGGGTAGACTTACCTGAACCGGAAAGCCCCATGATCACGAAGATCTCACCCTGTATAATATCCAGGTTAATATTCTTTAAGCCTAAAGTATGCCCTGTATCGTTAAGAATTTGTTCCTTCGATTTTCCCGACTCAACCAGCGCCATCACTTTTTCTGGGTGACGACCAAACAACTTATATAAGCCTTCGATTTTAATCAGCGGCTCAGTCATGTTTGAGTCCTTGTAAATGTGCTTGAGTGCGTTTGGCGTAGGCCTGGGATACCCGATCAAAAATAATAGCGAGGGCCACAATCGCCAACCCATTTAGCAAACCCAGCGTGAAGTACTGATTAGTAATAGATTTAAGCACCGGCTGTCCTAAACCTTTGACACCAATCATAGATGCAATGACCACCATCGACAAGGACATCATAATAGTCTGGTTAATGCCCGCCATAATGGTGGGCATAGCCAGTGGAATTTGCACCCCTAATAATCGTTGTTTTTCACTGGCACCATAAGCAGTCGCGGCCTCCAGTACTTCTTTATCGACCAAACGTATGCCTAAATTGGTTAAACGAATCACCGGAGGAATACCGTAAATCACCACGGCGATAACCCCGGGAATTTTACCAATACCCAGCAGCATAACGACAGGAATAAGATAAACAAAGGCCGGCAACGTCTGCATAACATCGAGCATGGGCGTAATAATGGCTTGAGCACGATTAGAGCGTCCCATAAAAATACCAATAGGGATGCCGAATGCGATTGCCAAAATGGTGCAAACCGTAATAATGCTCATGGTGCGCATGGTATCTTCCCACATGCCAAAATAGCCCACCAGCAGGAGTGACATGACAGTGCCTATCACCAACCTCCAAGAGCGGCTGGCCAGGTAAACCAAAGCCGCGCAGGCCATTAGGACCAACCACCAGGGTGTGGTGATCAGTAATTTTTCAAACCACACTAAAAACTGTAATAAGGGATCAAAAAACGACTCGATGGCTTCGCCGTATTCTCGAGAAAAACTTAAGTAAGCTCCGTCCAGCGTCTTACGAATAGTGGTGAGTTCGGCTCTGCTCATTTGCGGAAAGCTTTCCGACCACGACAAATTCGCCATAAAAAAGCACCTCTTTATAGTTACAATAAGGCCAGCCTAATGCTGGCCTTATAACGCTAAATGACATACTGCTTACATACTGCTTAGCGCCTGGCTAATTTTTGCAGCGACTTCAGGCGTAACCCACGCCTTCCAAGTATCCGGATTTTCCGTTAAAAAATGATACATACCGGCATCACCATCGGCTTGATTATCTTCCATCCAGGCGAGCAAAGTATTCATTTGCGCATTGGTAAATGCGCGCCTGGTAATGTATTGGTAGGCTTTGGGCGCCTTACGCGCAAAAATTTCTGTGGTCACAGAGTGCACAGCCGAAGGTGGATACATAGTGGCTTTAGGATTTGCGCAGTTCTCTTGAGTAGTGCAATTCATAAACTCTTGCTGATCGATACCGCTGCCGAAATCAACCTTGACCATTTTGTACTTGCCTAACACGGCAGTGGGGGCCCAGTAATAACCAAACCAGCCCTGTTCACGCGCAAAAGCTTTGGCGATTGAACCCGCCAAGCCGGCACCTGAGCCCGGATCAATCAGCTCAAAGCCGGACTTTTCAAGTGCCAGCGCCTTAAATAAATTACCTGCCGCAATTTGGCAGTTCCAACCTGCAGGACAACCATAAAAGCCGGCTAATTCTTTATTTTCCGGATGAGGAAAGAGATCGGCATGTTGTTTAACGCCTTCAATGGTGGCAAGTTCAGGATATTTATCAACAAGATATTGAGGAACCCAAAAACCTTCTTCCCCTCCATCGGAAAGTGAACGCCCGGCAAAGCGAATACGCTTCTCTGCAACCCCTCTGTCCAGCGCCTCTTTACCCGAGTTAGTCCAAAGCTCAGGGGCGATATCCGGTTCGCCTTTTTCGACCATCGAGACGGTTGTCGGCATGGTATCTCCCGGAACTAATTCGGCATCACAGCCATATCCATGTTTTAAAATAAACTTATCTACATGGGCTATCAGCGTCGCCGAACTCCAGTTCATATCAGCAATAGTCACCCTACCGCAACCCTCGTTTGCCTGAGCAAAACCACTGAATAACAACAATGCCGCATATCTAAGCTTCATATCCATACTCTCCTTTGTGGTGCTTGATTTAGTTAAAGAACTGTAAAGGTCAAATAATTAACAGCCTTCCCGCTCGGCTAAGTATGGGATATTCTGCGAAAAACTCCAACATACGACAGAGATCGTGAAATAGGCTAGAGACTTCCAGTTACGTGACTAAGTCATTTACCTGCTGAGGGACTGTTTATCTTCGCGGTTATTTTTACAGCAGCATATGCAGTGGCACTATTCGCCTCTGCTCGCCTTAGGAAACAACTCATTATTGCTTGTCAATAAGATCAGTTGTCTGAAAATTAATCTTCCGACTTTGGGACCTTAATATTACGGATGCTTAGGTCAAAGTAAATCCCGTACAAACAAAGCCATACCAGGCCGGCTACTGCGATGGCTTTTAATTAAAGGTAAGAAAGATGTTATCGCTATTGTTAGTTTCTAAAAGCCCTTAAGTTACATAAAAAATCAACCACTTACAGAATTAACTTACCCGCCTCCATTGCAACTGTCAAATTCAGATAGCGGATCAATCAGACAAAAAAATTCAACTTAAAAACGATAATTAACTTACTGTGATCCTATCTGGGAAAGCGCATAAAATTGACAAAAGGCTTTCCCGCAT
>DATBNI010000252.1:0-1975 GCA_036554425.1 Psychromonas sp. | reverse complement strand
AAGGCATGGAGAAACGTTTAAACGTATTTTTTAAGGTTGCAAAAACTGATCAAATTGACGTTATGTGGAAAGCTATCAACTCTAGAGAACCAACAGGTGACAATATAGAGGTTGGCTTAGAATGCAACAAGGTAGACTACGACATGGTTATAGACGTAAGCCCTGAACTTAAGGGGCGAGCAATTATTTTAGACCACAGCGGAACAGTTCACAGACTTGGCTATCCATGCTCAATTGAATATGACGAGCTGCAAGGTGAAAAAGACGGGCTAGACGAAGTTAAAAGACAGCAAAAGGAAAAAGATAAAAAAGAAAAAATACCAAAGGAATGCCCTAAATGTAAATACATGAAACCAGCAGGGCAATATGTTTGCGCTAAGTGCGGGTATAAACCACTTAATGGCGAGGACGTAGAGGTTGACGAATCAAGAGATTTGGAAATAGTAAAAGGCGTTAAAAAGTCATATACAAAGCAAGAAAAGCAAGAGTTTTATAGTGAGCTTATTGCTATGAAAAACGAATACAAGCTAAAAGGAAAACCGAAAAGTGAGCGCTGGCATCAAGCTATGTATAAGCAAAAGTTTGGTGTATGGCCAAAAGGCTTGCATGAGTCATCAAAATCACCAACTCAAGAAACTAGAAACTATATAAAATCTAGAATGATAGCCTTTGCAAACAGGAAGGGTAAACAATGAGAGTTAACACAGCGGAGGCAATAAAAGGTAACGAGGAAGTAGTTTTAGCCCATTTTTGCCTACCAGAAATAACAGGCAATAGGCACTTTGCTGGTGGCTGCCCATTATGCGGGAAGCGCCGAAAGTTTAGGTTAAATAGGTTTAATGGCTCAGTTAATTACATTTGTGTGTGCGGTGCTGGCTCTGTAATAAAGTTGGTTATGGAATCAACTGGCAGAGACTACAAATCAACATGCAATGAAATAGATAAAATAATAGGTAACGAGTTTAAACCCGAACCAAGGCAGCAAAAAAACAAATACGTAAAAGAGAGACTATTAAAAAAAGAGGTGCTTATGAATAGATTTGCAGCAATACACACATTAAAAAACTCACAAACAGAAACTTACTTAAAGTCGCGGGGAATTATAGAGCTACCGCAAATGAGCGTTAAACATTCAAATAGTGAGTTTGATAAATCATACAAGCGATCTTTTAATTGCATGTATGCTATTGCCACCGATGAATCAATGAACATTGTTTACACGCATAAAACGTATTTAGAAAATGGCAAAAAAGCAGACGTACAAGTCAATAAAAAAATGGAAACCGTAAATAAATATAATGAGCCTTGTCCAACATGCCAGCACGAACACGCGGCCAATGTAGCGGTTAGAATGTTCGAGCATGGAGAAACGTTAGGCATTAGTGAGGGGATTGAGTCAGGCTTGAGCGCCAAACAGTTATTTGGTTTTCCAGTGTGGTGCGTTTTAAATACATCAATTATGAAGGAATTTAAAGCGCCAAGAGGTGTTACCAAGCTAATAATTTACGCGGATAACGACATAAACGGCGCTGGATTGGCTGCGGCTATGGTTTGCGCTCACAAGAATTTACTGGCAAATAATGATGTTAAAAAAGTAACTGTTAGAATGCCGAGCAAAAAAGACAGTGACTTTAACGATATGCTGCAAGAGCCGATGGATACAATTGATATTGAATTGGGGTAACTGGTCTAATCAGTTAAGCAGAGTTTTTGAGTTATAGTTATTTAAACAACAGAGAGGTGATTATGGAAACTTTAGAAGAATTAAAATCTATTATTGAGAATGCGCCAGAGGGTGCAAACTATGTAACGCTTGATGGTAAAAAATATATACTGATCCACGGCATGCATTGTAAGGTTTTTAACTGCCTTGGGGTTTGGTCTGTTCCTGTATGTAATGAATCTGACATCTTGATAAATGAGAAGGTGCGCTCACTATCAGACATAAAGCGCATTATAGAATTAATGGAAGTTA
>DATBNI010000232.1:0-2063 GCA_036554425.1 Psychromonas sp. | reverse complement strand
CCAGAACATGTACTATGCACTTACAGGGTTGGCGGATCTAATTCATATACGGATAAAATGGGTGTCGAGTTTATCCCTAAGTCACTTTATTGGACAGAATTATTAGATGAAAATGGCACTGTGTTTTTTTCATCGCCAAATTTTGGAGATAAGGTTTTATTAGGAAAGCATCTATCAATGCAGCCTGATGCCGCAGATATTAAGTCGATAACCATTGATGATGCACTGTCATTCTCAGACGCGCCAGATTATGTGCTAGGGGTTTAATATGCCAGTTAAAGGGGTTGCTCAGTTAAAGCGTAACGTAGGCAATTGGGTTGCACAAATTGAAGGTGCGCAGACTGAAAAGGTTTTGCTGGCCATCATTATGACTGCTGCGGGTTATGCAAAACTTGAAACCCCTGTCGATGCGGCGGCATTGATTAATAGCCAAGGATACAAGTTGATAAATAATGGTAAAACTGGCGTTGTTTTTTATGGCGCAGGATTTACACCAAAGGGGTTTAACTACGGTTTGTTTTTGCATAACAATGTTGATTGGAGTCCAGTTAAGAAAAAAGACGCAAAGCATCACTTTTTATCAGATGCATTCGAGTCACCATCATACCAATCAGATTATCAACGAATAATCGTTAACGGATACAAACTATGATAATTGAAGAGGATGTCGAACTGATATTAACCGATGGCGGTTTTTTATCAGCGTTCACTGATTATGCTGGCAACGCACAACCAGCTCCAACATTGCAATTAATCACATTTGATGAAGATGCCACTTACGCTCAAGGTAAGCGTATTTTATTCATTCGCGAAGGTGGCGGGGGTGGCGGTAGTCGATACGTTCAAAATTCAGGAGTTTCAATTGTTTTTGTTGGACTGCAATCTAAAACTGATGCGGCAATAGTTAAAGACTTTGCTGATCGCATATTTACGTATCTTTTGGAAACAAGAGAGAAATGCGGTATTATAGGTATTGATCCGCTAACTGGCGCGTCCCCTGTGATGTATACAGACTTAGGTCGTCCTGTTGTCGAAATACAATGCATATTAAAAATTGATAGAGGAATAAAATAAAATGGCACTAATACCAAAAGTCTGCGTTGTTGCGGGTCGTTTTGTCGGCGCGAAAGCAATGGTCGAATACGCTTATGGTTGCGCGGATGTAGATCCTGCAACGTTAACGTTTTTCCCTGTAATGTCGTTAACATCAAAGTCTGATAGTGACTCAGTACAAACTACTGGCACGCGTACAGATAGCGATTCAGGCGCTTACACTCCAACACTTATGACTGGCGCAGAAGGTACGTTCCAGTTTGATGGTCTTGTTGATGTTACTGATACTGACATTATCAACTTACGCTTGCAGTTTGAAGTCAACAAAGAAGCTAATGCTGGTTTATATGGTTATGTTCGCGTGACCGAGCCAACTGGCGGTTTAACAAAAACAATCTATACAATGATGAACTCGTTCGATGTTAACTATGACACCGAAAGCGAGTCAACTCATAGTATGAGCTTTACCAAGCAAAACAGCACATTTAACACGGCTGTAATCACCGCTTAGTAATCTAAAAGCCTCAAATACTAGCCCCTTTATTGGGGCTTTTTTGTATCCGTGATATTATAAAACATTGCAAATAACCAAGAATAAAATCATGCGCACTGAGATTGGTCACTTTTCTATTGAATACGATTCGCACACATATGAGCTTTATCCGACATTTAAAAACATGCGTAAACTTTGCGACCCAAAACAGATGCCTGATTTTTTTAGCGGGTTATTTGGTCGCGAAACTCAGTCTACTGCCGATCTTGTTGATAGCGTTGGCGGTAATGTTCACGCGAAAGAGATCGGAAAAAAGCTGATATACAAAAGCATTAACCGAATTTATGAAGATGCTGCATTCGTTTTGCAATGCTGCTGTGACGATGACGTTAGCAAGTTAACTGGCTTTGCTTCATATGATAAAGGGCGTAAAGCTTGGCGTTCTGGGGTTATGCATATCGACAACGTTTTGAGCATTGCTAGGGCATTAATTACTCATGGCGTTGTTGGTCAGCCA
>DATBNI010000198.1:0-3142 GCA_036554425.1 Psychromonas sp. | reverse complement strand
ATTATTAAGATAATCATTAACCGACTCAGTCGCAAACAACATATTTTCATGGTTCATCATGACCCCCTTGGGCTCTCCGGTAGTACCAGAAGTGTAAATAATCATAGCGAGATCGCTGATGATATTTTCTCTTGGTAGCGCTGGTAAGGATCCGCCGTACTGGTAGGTAAAGTCTTCCCATGATAAAACATCCACATGATTATCAATTTTATAACCGCTGACAGTCTGAATAATATCAGCTAAACCCTTAGAGCCAGAAATGAAGACCTTTGTTAAACTGGGAACACTGTGTAAGGTATTAGCAACCGTTTTTGCCAATGACATATCAGTTATCATTATTTTTGCTTCGGCGTTATTTAACATCCAGTTTAGTTTTTCTTCTTTATTCAGGGGATTTATGATAGATAAAACACAATTTGCCTTCATTACGGCCCAAAAGGAAATCACGGTTTCGACACTATTATGGGCGAAAATAGCGATCCGATCACCTCTCTGTGCTCCTGCATTGCGTAAGGAGAGAGCAAGTTTTGAGGACGCTTGATCAATCTGGCCATAGGTAAGACGTTGTTCATCGCAGACCAGTGCTATTTTATCAGGGATGCGCAAGCTGGTTATACTTAGGTAGTCGTGAATAAGGGATGCCTGAGAGTACATATTGCCACCATTTTTAAATATCAATAGGTTGAAAAATGATTTTTTTGACTTTTATAAACAGCGGTTAGCATACCGCTGTACTGAGAATATTGTATTAAAGGGCAATAAAATATCGGCTATAACACACTAGTCCCTGTGAAATTGATCTATTTTTAACCGCCAATTCTGACTGCAGATATCACATATCCCCAAGCATCTTGAGCAATGCTTGTGCAGCACGCAATTGCCCGGCTTCATTGAGATGGCTTCCATCATCCGTGTATTCGTGATAGAGCGCGTCATATTCCTGTCCATCAAGTTGATATTTTTCGCGCGTCCCATCCGGTAAAGTAGATTCAATTGAAGCAATGTCAAACAGGCGATTCTTAGCTTTATACTCGGAGCGTAAGCGTTGATTAAATTCTTGTCGTTTCTTATTTTCTATAACTCCTGGAATATTAAGCTGTAAAACACTTTTTATCCATGCCTTTACGCCAGTTTGCAGCATAGTTAAAGGTACACTAACTGCCAAGTACTCGGTCTTCGGATAACGTTCACTCAATGATGCCAGCATATCTCTATATTTTACAAACAACGCATCTACATCAGTATCGGGCTGAAAATCCGTATAACAAAACTTCATAAATGCAATATCAACTTTTCCGCCCATTCCCTGCTCCATCAGTAATGCAAAATCAGCAATTTTTGTTTCAGGCAGTTTATTTTCTCCGACCTCTGCGTGTACAAAAACAGAACCATTAACTTTGTCAGCATCACGGGTTTGTAACAGTGTAAATGTTTTATTGCATTTTTCTGCCAATAATTCTAATCCATCTAATATATTATTCCCGACAGATTGATGACCAAAAAATATTTTTTTATTCGCTATTAAGCTCCAACCTTTAGATAGCGCATCTCCTTCACATTGAAAGTCCTTGGTATTTTCTGCCTTTGCCATTGGATTAAAAATTAGCATGTTAATTAGAAAAATCTTCGCCATCAATTTTAATAACAAACTATTTATACTTATTTCCATCATAACCTCTCTGTTTATTCAATGCCCATTAAGTGCACTACTACCTCAAGCATTCACAGCTAATAAAAACACTTATTTCAGTCGCACCGGGTTTATATCTGGTGTTAAATAAGATGCAATAGTGAACGGTTGTCGTATAAAGTAGAGATGACCCTTGCAGGGTCGCCCATCACCAGGTTACTCGGACTTATATCTTTAATCACGTGCGTTCCCGCTGATACCGTACTGTTGTCGCCTATGATGACATTGCCTGTGATTCTCGCATGAGAACCTACCCATACATAAGAGCCGATCTGTGGACATTTCTCCTTTGCAACAATACGAGTAGATCCTATTTTTACATGCTGATGTATAGAGCAGAATTCGCCCATTTCGCAGGGACCTATTTCAATACCGGAAAAATGAGCTATATACAGACCTTTACCAATAACCGCCTTAGGATCTATATTGATTCCGTACATCTTTACGATCAGGCGAGAAAGGCAATAGTGAATTGTTAAGAAAAAATATCGAATAAAAATCAGCATCCTACCTGCGAATAACCTATTGCTCCATCTTCCAAAACGGTAAATTGCAACTGCCTGAAACCCCATGGATTTTAGGATGACGAGAGAGAGATTTAGCAGTGACGGTTTACCGTAAAGAATATGACAATTTCTAAGTAAATCCGGCTTGATATTCTCAAACATGATATCTACCCCCGGTAGATGGCAGAGCAGAAAATGGCTGTGAATTTTATTCATCTTTCAAACTGTAGGCCGAATTGGATAAAAAACGACTATTTTCAATCTCTTTGCGTACTATCTTTCCTGGATTACCCTTAATAACAACACCTTCAGGAATATTTTTTCCGACAATAGTATTGGGCATCACAATGACATTATCCTTGATAACTTGCCCGCAGATAACGGAATTGTGCCCAATCCAGAAGTTGTCTCCTATCTCGGGATGATCTCGAGTACGGTTCACTCCAATTGTTACATTATGATGAATAACACAATTAGCACCTATCCTTTTAGGGCCTATGATTATTCCCCCTTTATTGGATAAGTATAGCCCGGGGCCTATTTCCGGCCAGTGTGTGATCTGGATTTTCACTACTAACATAGAATAGGCATTAGTTATTATACGCAGCCCGAGGAATAAAATTTTTAAAATGTGACTGCCTGATCTTTCTTGGCTCATTTTAAGCCAATATAGTATGCGATAACTTGCCACAACGTAAAAAGCCGGTGAGTGAATCAATACACTCAGCATATTCGCGGGCTTGCTGCTATTATGCTGATATTGCTCAGCATACTTGGCTAAATCTTGGCGAATATCCGAAATCATTTTTTTATATTTGTATACCATGAATTTTCCTCTAAAAAAGAGAGACACTATTTTTCACTCTTCCATATTCCCAGACTTCCCTTAAAGAATATGCACTATGCCGTTAAATACAAATCGGAATTCAAAAAGCCTATACTACTA
>DATBNI010000190.1:0-5844 GCA_036554425.1 Psychromonas sp. | reverse complement strand
TAAGTTCTGGCTAGGTGTTCTCACTGAACTGCAAAACCGCGGGGTGCAAGATATCCTCATTGCCTGTGTCGATGGTTTAAAGGGCTTCCCTGATGCTATCAACACCGTTTATCCAAACGCTCAGGTTCAGCTGTGTATCGTGCATATGCTGCGCTATTCAATGAAGTTTGTGCCATGGACGGATAAGAAGAAAGTAGCGGCTGATTTAAAAGCCATCTACGGAGCTGATACGCTTGAGATAGCCGAGGCCAATCTTGAACACTTTGATGAGACTTGGGGCACAGAGTACCCGCACGTGGTCAAGTCTTGGCGCAATAACTGGGAGGGCTTAACGGTGTTCTTTGAGTATCCGAAAGACATCAGAAAAGTGATTTATACCACCAATGCGATAGAGTCGCTAAACAGTGTGATTCGGACAGCGGTGAATAAGCGTAAGGTGTTCCCATCTGATCAGGCAGCATTCAAAGTGGTGTACTTAGCCACCCAGCAGGCGTCTAAAAAGTGGTCGATGCCAATCCGTAACTGGACGTCTGCTCTGAATCGTTTTATGATTATGTTTGATGACCGTATCAGTAAGCATTTAATCTAAATGGCAGTTACACAGAATCTGGGATGGTCTCAAACAGTCAAGGCGATATTGTCTATACACCGCCCCAGGATTGACCTATACTTTAACTTCCGTACTATAGCTTTGCTTTTTCTTAGTCATGGCAAACTCCTCATCGAGTCGTTAGTTTACTAAGTTTATTTATACGGTTTCCTCAGCATAGCTCAGTGATTACTCAATATGGCATTAAAAAACCGAACGTCTGCTTTAAGGCGCGTTCGAATTACATTGATGACCATGTATGTCAGCAACCATTCAATCTAAATGACCGTTACACCGTTTCTTCAGCATAATTTACTTGTCGAATGACCCTTTTAAAAAATGCAAAGGCATCTTCAGCTCCTTTTAATGCTTGTTGGCGTTGTGTTAGTGTCAATTCTAAGCCATCTAATTGCTCTTTAAATTTACGCCAATGCACCATTCTGCCATCTTTATGTGCAGATAGGTGTTTTGCACCATGATTACTTGTAAGTTCAATTTTTTGAGCTTCTTTATATAAAATTGCGGCGCCTAAATTTGAACCTTCAGAGCAATAAAGCCAACCAATAGATTCAAACTCACTTGGACTAGGTATAGCCTCATCGACTAACATAGTCTTAACGTGAAGGTCTTGCATGTCCATGGCTACTTGTTCTAAGCGTGATAGACTATTAAGTCCCTTAATCTTAAGGTTTAAGCTGGGATTCTCATAGATAGGTTTCAAAACTTCGTGAAAAGCATTTTGTGCTTGTAAAAATTTACTGTAATTTTCTATAGAGGCAAATGGTTCCATAGATAAAACGAGCATGTCAACACTATCATGTGTTTGGCGGGAGTGCTTTTTTAATGCTTCACTAAGAGGTAAGTTCATCACTGTTTCCTATATTTATTAATTTAAGGGGCGCTCTCCCATTTCATCCTATTTAGTTAGCTTTTTTTAGATTGAGCGCACGCCAAAATATTTTTGGGTTTTTATTGATAGTTTTTTATGTATTTTATCCAAGACATATGGGCTAAAATTCGTAGGTTAACCCTACTTTGTAATTTCTTCCTGGTGCCGTAAATCTTTCAATGCCAACCCCTTGGTCATCTACCATAGAGTTGACGTTTAATTCTGCTAACGAACGCAAGTTGTCCCATGGAACATATTTAGCATTAAATAAATTAAACACCCCTGCTGATAGTTTTAAATTAGAACTTAATTTTTTACTCCCATAAACATCATATACATAAGCCGATTTAGACTTATCAATGTGCTTATAAGGAGCAATGACATTTTCATAAGGCATGTTATAACCATTTGATTCTAAGGTAGCTACTTTTGCGTCTTCAGCATGTTTTCTGCCTAAATACCTTAGATTCGCAGACAGTTGCCAATCCTTTTTAGGGGCTTCATAACCTAACCCGAATGTGACATTCAAAGGCTGAGTCGCAAGTAAGTTGGTTCCTTTATCAGTTTTATCTTTGGCATAACTTAAATTAGCAATTACTCGAATATCTCCTTCTAGGTCAGCAAGCTGTCCAACATCCCATACGCCTCCTAAACGCAATCCATAAGTCTCTGCGTCACCAATATTTTGGGCGCTGAGTATATTTATAGAAAGGGGTGAACAAACCGGTTGGCCGGTCGAATAATCTTCATAGCATCGTTGTTGTTCCTCTTGAGAATTCAACAAACTGATAAAGTCACTATATTTAGTATAGAAACCTATAGCTGTAAAACTTAAATCTTGAAACTGGCCAGACAAGCTAAGTTCATGATTGATAGATTTCTCAGGCTTAAGATGAACATTGGGCGTCAAACTGTTTCCCATCATCTCAAATGCTGAATACATTTGGCTGGTAGCGGGTGCCATGAATCCTGTAGATAGCTGATACTGGGTCTGTAAATATGGGCTAAGTTTGTAGTTTATGGAAAACATCCCTCCTATATTGTCCATTTTATTATTGTGATCAAACTCGCCATTCTCATAATCAATACGTACCGGATAATATTTGCCCGTATCCTCGATGCCTTTTTTATTGATTTCATCCATATAGGGTTTGTAGTTATAATTGTCATACCGAAGTCCAATCGTCGTATCGAGCTTTTCCGTTAAATTTATTTTGTCTTGAATGGCCACATTGAAGATATCTTGCTTCACTGAGGGCCCAATAAAATCGTACCAAGAACTGGGGTTGCCTGAAGAAGGAATATAAGTTTCTTCTAAGGTCAATCTATGGTCCGTCTTTGCATATTTTGTATTAACTGACAAAGTATGAGAGCCTAGCTTCTCAGTTTCTAACGGTAAGCTTGTTGCCTCTATACTTAGTTGTATGGTTTTGTCCTCTTGAGGCCGATGCATCACTCCATCTACCCTATAAGAGTCAGATCCCCATACTTGGCTATAAGTTTCTGTATTAGCCACTCCTGTAATTTTTTGCTGAGTTAAAGTGGTATTGACCTCATCTATGAACTCACTAGTAATAGGTAGGTATCTATGACTGATGCCATAACTTTCTAATTCTGCAGTATCCTTACCAATTCTTGAAGCAAAAGTCTTTCTGGTAAAGTTATTGGATACTCTATCCGTTTTTTGTTTAGTGGCATGAAAACCTAATCGGTTTTCTTCGTTCAAATGGAGGTATAACTTTGCTAACGTTGCCTCTGTTGTATAACTTAATGGGTCAGGTAATATTGCTGCTGTATTAGATCTGTATCCTGTAGAGGGATATTTATAGTCTGGATCATTGATAAAATCATAGGCAGGATCTAGTTTGTTTTTATCGAAATCTAACATTCGGTGATTTTTTGTTTCATGTCCTTCACGATGCACATAATTAATTATTGCCTCAACCTTATCGTTTTTCCCTGCTAAACCAAAAGCGTTACTAAATTCTTCATTGCTATTGCTATAACCTGTTTTGATATAACCACCAAGTTGACGATCAGGTCTTATTAAATCTTCTGGGTCTTTGGTCTTGAAACTAACAGACCCTCCCATTGCACCACTACCAGAATTAAAAGAGTCCGCCCCGACTTCAAACTCCACCTCTGACAGAAGCTCTACATCGGGTGAAAATCGACCCTCAAACATATATCCATAAGCTGAAAATATTTCATTGACTTGCTTATCTGGCAAGCTAACGCCATCTAAGTTTAAAGCTACCCTATTGCCATCTACCCCTCTGATGGCGTAGCCATTGCTACCATATCTTCCTGCATCTGCCACACTTATATCAGGGTTATAACGGACTAAATCTTTATCACTGTCAATTAGGTTGTCTGATATCGTCTTGGCCGTTTTAAGGTCGTCCCCTACATTTATAGGGGGCTGCTTATTAGCATAAACAGTTATCGTGTCCATATGTAACATCGGTAAGTTTTCTTCTTGGTGCTGAGTATCCGCAATGGCTGATTGATACATCAAAGTTCCAACAAGAATACTTAATAGGGTTTTAGACTTACCTTTAAGACTAGGTATATATATCGACTTCTTATAAGTTGAATCCTCGTGCATTCCAAATTTCCTATAGTAAAAATAAGCACAATTTTCTTCACATCAGCCTCGTCGTCAAAGGAAATAATATTAATTGTTAATAACATTGCTGATAGTTTCTTCATATAATAAAACAATATAGTTACATTGTAAACGATAATCATTAACAAATAGGAAAATATATTATCTTAGAGTATTTTACTTTTTGCAAAGGCTTAGCAAGGAGTCAGGAAAACGTCTTGTAATAGTAGGAAAAATTAAGCGTCCGGCAGTCGAGACATCCACACAGTAACAGTGATGCATATTGCGCATGTAACCCAAGCAAGCCACTGCAAACTATCAGAAAATCGGTAAAACAACATACCGCATGACATAGCCATCATTGACCAAGCCAAATATTTTGCCTTACGAGGAATAGCTCGATGCTGCTGCCAGTTCTTTACCATTTCACCGAACACTTTATGTTTGAGAAGCCACTGATTGAATTTATCAGACCCTTTAGCCCAGCATGCTGCCGTTAGTAAAATGAAAGGGGTGGTAGGTAATACTGGAAGAATAATACCGACTAAGCCTATGAAGAAGAAAAAACCGCCTAGCGCCATAAATAATATTCGTATTATGCGGTTATGATGAATTTGGTTGAGCATTACTTTTTTTTGTAAATTCGATGAATTTGTTGAAGGTTGCACATTGTTCATAAGAAAGTAGCTCGATAGTTAAAGAGTAGCAGCCAGTTATTTAGCGAACTGCGAATATTTTTATTAGAGAATAAACTGTATTTGCAGGTAGTTTTTTACAGATTATTGTAAATGATAATCATTCAATTATCAAAATTATGATATGTTACTACCCCAATCATTCCAATGAATGAGTGTTTTACGATTTATATTGAATATTTTTGATAAAAGTAGGGCAGTATTTTTTTATGTGAACTAATAGATACTTATATTACAGACCTATACTATCAATCCTGTAGAACTTGACTTAGGGGGTTTTATTTACGCAGTCTGATAATGAAAGTCAAACCACATTTTTCTTGGCGTTCTATAGCTTAAACGCTATTGAATTCTACTGCTAGCATAGCCACTATCTTGCCTCGGGGCGTAATACTGCTTCGCTTCCTCCTTCCTCATTTAAGAAGTCTCATTCATCCTGAGCTGCCTAGCTACTTTGCCGTTGTCGTTGTCATCTGCTAGTTTTTGACGGTTTCAGTCATAAAAGCGGCACTATGAGTCCTGGTTATCTTAGTCATGATAAACGCTCTATTAAGTCTTTAATTTACCAAAACGGGTTCTACAGTTTTTTCAGCATAGCTTAATCCCTGCTTGATACGCTCTCTACGCTTGTCGTTATCAAGCTTTGCCATCGTTGCTAACAAGTCGATCAGCATATGGTTAATCACTGTTAGGATATCACCTGTCATGCCCATACTTACCGTATGCGTGGTTGGTAGATCAGCCACCACCAATCGTAAGCCTTTATCTTTGATACGCTGCTTTAAGATCGCAAAATCATCTTGAGATAGCCGGCTTAATCTATCCACGCTTTCAACCAGCAGAATATCGCCTTCTTCAGCATCATTGAGTAACAGAGTGAGTGCTGGTCTATCAAGCTTCGTACCCCTGAAATGCTCTACGTACTCAACATGGTTATCATCATAGCTTTGGCTAAAGCTAATCAAGTCAGACAACGCTCTCTTAGCGTCTTGATCCTTAGTGCTGGCTCTCACATAAATACGAACGGTCATAATACCTCTTTGTATCAGTTAGACTTAATAAT
>DATBNI010000189.1:0-2554 GCA_036554425.1 Psychromonas sp. | reverse complement strand
AAACACTTGTCCTCTGGCAGCTTAGTTTTATCTGATGGTCTAGCTTGTTTTACTGCGGTAGAAGATGCTGGGAGTGAGCATTCAAGCAAAGTAACGGGTGGTGGTCATTAAAGCGTCCGTAAAGAGGAATTTATTTGGGTTAACACTTTGATTGGCAATGTGAAAAATTCAATCACAGGTACATATCACTCGGTCAGAGATAAGCATCTACCTCGATATTTTGCTGAATTTTGTTATAGATTTAACCGTCGTTTTTCACTTAAGGATATGTTGGCGCGATTTATGTTCGTAGCGATGAAAACACCACCGATGCCACAAAGATTGCTAAGTATGGCTGAAGCTCATAGGTAATCAGGTAAAACTATGTTTTAGTCTTTGTTATTTATTTTGCAATTAGAACAATTAGTTACTGCAATCAATGCCTTGCTTTCATCCATTTTCCCGGTGTTTAAATAGAGCATCTAATTAATGGAATTGGTATAATAAATAATTGTTTGATTTGTTTGGATGAAATATCTAAACATAAGCGCAACTCTCAACGGCAATAATCATAAACAAGCTGTAGTCTGTCAAGCAAGTCTGCTTTTCATTATGGTGCGGAAGCTCGTGGGGATGGCTCTCGTCCATGAACAAGAATGTGCTCTCATGCACTCAGGGATTTTTAGTGAGCTCTAAATTGATCCATAAACGCTTTGCTTGAATATTGTAGCGGCCCCATGTTGTTTTCATCTTCTTAATAGCAACAGAAACAGATTCAGCCTGTCGTGATCATACCTCATTCACCTGTTTCATCACAGCAAACCGTCGATTGTCTGTGAAGTGTCAAATTTTTTCACGTTTCAGGGCTGCCTCAGGGTTATAGATCTCACTAATTATTGTCAGAAGACCTGATGAGTAGTGCGGCAATGAAGGCTACACACCCATAGTCCGTAATTTAAGCTATGGGTGCTGATTTTGATCCTATTTTAATTGTGCTTTAATCAATTTTTCCAGTTCCGCTTGAGGAATAAAACCCGGAATTATTTGATCGCCAATAATTAAGGCCGGCGTTCCTCGCAAACCTAATTGGCTGAAGATTTGCTCATTCTTTTCCACCAACTTCTTTTTCACTTCACTCGCGGCTAACGCCGATTCAGTCCCCGTCATTTCAGCTATTTTCATAATAGATTGGCGGTCATGGCGTGAGGGTTTAGCCATCATTAAACGGTGTACTTCAGCAAAGTTAGCTCTGTCATTTTCCCATACATTTAAAGCATACCATGCGGTATTGGTCTCCATATCCGGGATCATTTGTTGCTGAAAGGGCAGGTTAATATTAACGACGCGTATGTCAGAATACTGTTCAACCATTTCAACTAACCCTGACTCTAAACGCTTGCAATAGGGGCAGTTATAGTCGGTAAAGTTGATAATGGTCAGTTCAGGTGCCTTCGAGCCAAAATAAGAATGCATGGGGTTATTATATAAATAGTCATGATGCTCTTCTAGTGTATTACTGATGCTTCCTTGACTCTCTACGTACTTGATTAAGTTTGCATGTAATCCTTTAATAATTTCTGGATTCTGTTCCAATAAACTCGTTATTTCGGATAATTTTTTTTGTTGCGTAGTGCTGATATTTTCCGCTGATATAATAGATGAGAATAGCAGGGTTGTTGCAATTGATATTGATAATAGTAATGATTTCATATTGTTACCTTAATATAATTATAAACCTGGTGAGATACTGCAATTGATGTTGATGTTGATTTTGATTTCATAATGTCACTTTAATTAAAATATAAACGCAGCCACAGACCTATAGGTGTTGTAAAGCCGGTTGTGATTGAAGATATTTCACCATTTTTAATGATGACGATGGATGGCGTGGCAGCAACTCCCCAGGCTTGGGAAACCTTACCTTTTGGATCGTTAATGACCGGAAAGTCGTACTCTTTGTAAGTCATAAACTGCCCTAAGCGCTGATCATCACCGGATGTTAGAGCCACAGAAATAACCTGGTGACTCTTCGACAGCCAATTTACACTTGGGCTTACGAAGTTACAAACAGGACACCAAGTTGCCCAAAAGTAGAGTAAAACGGGTTTATCTTGACTCATCTTTTTAATATCCACCCAGTCACCTTCCAGGGTACTGATCGACATTGACGGCATATTTTTCGATGGCATATCTTTGCTGCGCCAGGCATCAATAGCGATAGACACAACCATCAGAATAAGAGTGAATATCAGGATCTCTTTGATCCAGCGCAGACCTTTTGTTTTAGCTTTGCTATGATTTGCCATTATTGTTTTCTTCCCGCATATTCCAATGCCTGCATTACTTCATCACTGTTTAATAAAACAGGTAAAGTCAAACCTTGCGGCGCATTAGGGCCGTAAACCACATTTAAAGGCACACCAAAGCGCTGATGACTTTTCAAATAACGGGTGATCCTGTCGCTTGGCTTGGTCCAATCACCTTTCATTGTTATCACGCTTTTCTGCTGCAGCTTGGAATAGACGGGATCCTGTAAAATAACGCCGATTTTATTCGCTTTACAGGTGATACACCA
>DATBNI010000544.1:0-4286 GCA_036554425.1 Psychromonas sp. | reverse complement strand
GTCCAGGGCAGTTCATCGGCTTAATCGCATAATCTCGATGTTCAGAACTGGTACAGAACATATTGTCTTTATATTTACCCCAATGGCCCGATTTTTCCCAAAGAGCACGATCCAGAATTTGCGGCGCTTTTACTTCCTGGTAGTTATAAGCTTCAGTTTGCTCACGTACATATTTTTCGAGTTCGCGATAAATTGTCCAGCCATTACTGTGCCAAAAAACCATACCAGGTGCTTCTTCCTGCATATGATATAAGTCTAACTGTTTGCCTATTTTACGGTGATCACGTTTAGCCGCT
This sequence comes from Psychromonas sp., assembly GCA_036554425.1. GTDB lineage: Bacteria > Pseudomonadota > Gammaproteobacteria > Enterobacterales > Psychromonadaceae > Psychromonas. The sequence goes on along the minus strand of DATBNI010000544.1, from coordinate 3,990 downwards.
TCTTCAAGACGTTTTAAGTACGCATTAAGTTGTTTTTTGTCAGCCCAAGCGGTGCCATAAATCCGTTGTAACATTTTATTATCTGAATTGCCGCGCCAATATGCGCCGGCGACCTTCATCAGTTTAAAATATTGACAGAATTTCATCACCGGCACATGTGGGCCCCGGCACATATCAATATATTCTTGATGATGGTACAAGCCGGGACGATCGTCAGGGTGGATGCCTTCAAGGATCTCTAATTTATAAGTCTCGTCACGCTCTTTGAAAAGTGCTTTTGCTTCTTCTACTGACACTTTTTTCTTTATAACAGTATAATTAGTTTTCACTAATTCGTTCATACGCTTTGATATTTTTGCCAGCTCTTCATCATTGATCGTCACATCAAGATCGATATCGTAATAAAAGCCGTTTTCAATCGTCGGACCAATTGCCATTTTAGCGTTAGGATAAAGCTGCTTAATAGCATGGCCTAAAAGATGCGCACATGAGTGACGTAAAATTTCTAAACCTGCGTCATCTTTTGCGGTAATAATTGCAATGTTAGCGTCTTTCTCAATAGGATCACATGCATCAACTAACTGACCGTCAACTCGTCCGGCAATACATGCTTTGGCAAGACCGGGGCCGATATCTGCCGCGATTTCCATAATTGAGGTAGTGTTATCGAATTGACGTTGATTACCGTCGGGAAGAGTAATAATGGGCATGCTGTATTTCCTCACAGTGATGCTTCCAACCAAAAAGCATTTGTATAATTGATAAATAAGCTGCGCATTTTAAAGGAATATGGCGCTTATGAAAAGCGCCAATTTCCAAGCAACAAAAAAGAGCCTTTACTAGGGGGAGTGTTGAAGATAAAAATGTTAATAAGTTAGATGCGAACGACAACTTAAATCTGTTATTTATCTTTTTTTACTTTCTTATCGGGATTAAAACTATTACCTTTAAATAAACTCATTACAATTTCTTTGTTACTGGCAAGGTATAAACCTAACTCCTCCAGCTGCTGATCATCAAGGGTTACTGTGCTGGCGCCAATAAATTCCGCGAGTTGGTCGGCACTGTCTAACATTTTGTCGTATGCATCAGCTTCTTTTTTACTGGTAAAGGTCATTTTTTCAACACCTTTTCTTTCTACAATATATTTTATGATTATTGCCACGGTGGCCTCTTTAAAATGTAATAATAAATTAAATTTTATTCATGTGTTTTTATACAGTACTAAAGTCAGACTAAGATTGCAAATTTTTGTTAAATACGCGTTTATTTGCTATCTTTCTAATTAACCCAATAATAATATGAATTTATTCAATGAAAACAATAATCTGCCGTCATTGTGATATGGTTTCAAATGTACCTCACCTGGCAATAAACTATGCCGCCAAATGCTGCCGTTGCGGGGGGACAATATATAAAAGGACTAAGTGCAATCCATCTGTATTACTTGCGCTATCTTTAACCGCATTACTGGTGATGATTCCGGCTTTTTATTTCCCGTTAATTTCAGTCAATTTACTGGGGATTACCGAAGACACAAATTTATTGCAGGGTGCATTAATGATGCTTGATAGCGCACCCATAGTATCCGTTGTCGTGTTGTTTTGCGCAGTCATAGCCCCGACACTATTGATCTCATGTATTGCCTTTAGCAGTGCATGTTTAACCTATAATTACTTTCCAGCCTATATGCCAAAAGTTTTATACCTCACGCACAATCTGACGCATTGGTCAATGTTAGAGGTCTATATGGTCAGCTTAATGGTCGCAGTCTTTAAATTGATGAGTTATTCGGATCTCTATTTCGGCTCTGGTTTCTATTTTTTGATTACCCTGCTGCTACTGGATATGACTATTATCAGTAATTACAGCAATCATGCTTATTGGGAGCATTATATCAATGGCTAATACAGCAATAGCAGGAAAAACAGGAATTGAACAAGGACTGCAACTCTGTAAAGTTTGCGAAAATCACTCTCCCTATAAAACCGAGCCGGCACACTGCCCTGTCTGTTTAAGCCCTGTTTCTGTGCGCACTAAAAACAGTCTGCAAAAAACCTGGGCGTTTTTGATAACCTCTGTGGTGTTTATTTTTCCCGCCAATTTATACCCTATCACTTATTTATTAAAAAATAATATACGTTACCCCGACACTATTTTCTCCGGGATATTAAGCTTAATTGACAGTGATATGCTGACCATTGCAATCATCGTTTTTATTGCTTCAATAGTGGTCCCCATTTTCAAAATAATTGCATTAACCTTTATCCTGCTCGCCATACAATACCAATGGCGCTTTAGCCAGAAAAAACAGCTTTGGATATTTAATGTAGTAGATTGGATAGGAAAGTGGTCAATATTAGATCTTTTTGTTATTTCAATCATGGTTGCGGTATTTGATAAAGGGCACTTACTCTCTGTTTATCCGGGAATAGCGGCTTCCTCATTTACCATAGTCGTTTTAACCACCCTGTTTGCTGCAAACAGTTTCGATACGCGTTTAATTTGGGATGCTAAAAAATAATGAATGAACAAGATTCAAAGACAGAGGCAACAATTGTCAAGTCGCAAACAATATCGCCCGTCTGGTTCCTGCCTGCGGTTGCTGCACTGTTAGGCGCCTGGTTTTTATTTCAAAATATTACCCATTCTAATGCGACCATTAAAATACACTTTGAACATGCAGAAAGCATCATAGTTGACAAAACTAAACTGCATTATAAAGGCGTGATCATTGGCACGGTCAAAAAAGTGGAATTGGATGCCACCAGCGGGGTGAATATTATTGCAGAAGTTGAATCTCACGCCAAATTTATGCTCCGTAAGAACACCAAATTTTGGTTAGTTTCACCCAAAGCGTCACTTACTTCAATATCGGGTTTAGACACCCTTTTTTCCGGTAGTTATATTAATCTGCAATTGGGTGATGGGGAGTATACGACCAATTTTATCGCACAAACAGAACAACCCATTACCATTCCTGAAAACGCCCGGCTGATTAATCTGCAAAGTGAAAATGCGGGATCGATCAATGTCGGAACGCCATTGTTCTACAAAAATATTCAAGTGGGTGAAGTTGCCGACATTCGTTTAGATCAATCAGGACAGACGGTCAATATTAGCGCATTTGTTAACGGTGAATATAGTCACCTGATCAAAAAGAACAGTAAATTCTGGAACATTAGCGGGTTAAGCGCCAATATCTCACCAACAGGCATAGATATCTCGCTCAACAGCATCACCTCCTTAATCGCAGGCGGCATTACCTTTTCCTCACCACAGGGAGGTGCAGAACTTAAAGGTAATGCGCAATTTCAATTATTTGACAACATTGAGGACAGCAAAGCGGGGCTCGCTATAGAGCTTATTACCAATAACATTAATAATTTACCTAAGGGTGCCGGGATTATATTTAAAGGACTTGGTATCGGCAGAATAACCGATATTCAATATTCCATAAAGGATGAGCAGTTTGTTGTATCGGCGCTTATTAACCCACAATTTAGTGACTTAGTTACAGAGGGATCACAATTTTGGATTGAGCAAACATCGCTCACCTTTGCTAAAATAAAAAATATCGGCAATGTCATCAAAGGGGATTATATTGCTTTTCAACCCGTTGACAGCAGCCAATTAGACAGCCGTAAAAAGGCCACACGTTTCCTCATCCAGCAGGCAGCATCCCCGAAAGATTCCGTCCTTTCTCTGGTAGTATTAACCGAAGATGCTACCGGACTAAATCCGGAATCCCCTATTACTTACCAAGGACTCAAAATAGGAAAAATACGGTCTTTAAATTTTTCTGAAAGGGAAGGATTTATCGCGGTTAACATTGATATTGACCACCAGTATCATTATCTGATAAACAAAAACAGCCAATTTTATCTGCTCAATGGGGTGAATTTCAAAGCGTCCTTAAAAGGAGTCGAAATCCAATCGACACCACTTGAAAATTTAATTTCCGGCGGTATAGGCTTGTATAACAAAAAA
>DATBNI010000167.1:0-3164 GCA_036554425.1 Psychromonas sp. | reverse complement strand
TGTTGAAAATATTAAAGAAGGGTTAATGTGTCTGGATAAGCCGGGTTTAACCTCATTACAGATAATCTTTAACTTGTTCCGTCAGGATGCAGTTGAGAAATTATTACCGCAAGCGGCAGCGGCTGATGTGGGAATTATTGCGCGCTTACCGCTGGCCAGTGGGTTATTAAGCGGAAAATTTGCTTTGAACACGCAATTTAGTAAAAACGATCACCGCAACTACAATAAAGACGGCGCTTTTTTTAATGTTGGCGAAACCTTCTCCGGTTTACCTTATGCTAAAGCCGTTGAACTGGTCAATAAGCTTAAAGGCTTGCTGCCCGCTGATATTCCATTAGCGCAATTGGCGTTACGTTGGCTGGTCGATCAGCCGCAAGTCACCAGCGTTATTAGCGGTGCAAGCAGCGCGCAGCAACTTCGGCTGAATGCCAGCGTTGCCGGCATGGCATCTTTATCAAAATCCTTACAGGATACATTATCTGACTTCTATTACTTGCAGGTCAGAGAACATGTTCGTGGTGATATTTAGCGGCTGGTTAACGGGTAAGAGTCGTTTTAATAATATACGTTCGCGCTGCAGCAGGAACTGCTTAACATAATCGGCACTGATATGACGCTTCACGAGGCTGCGCTGTTATATATTCTCGCACAATCTGAAGTTTCTACTGTGATCCCCTGCTTGAAAATTGAGCAGCAGTTGGCTGATAATATCGCCAGGTCTCAAAAAGTAATGCACCCGGAACTAAAGCATAAACTTAAAGAGTATTATAAAACCCAGGTTAAATCAGCGCCTTTAGGCTGGTAAATTTTAGGCAACAACAAATGAATTCATTGAAAAATAGGAAAATTCGCTGGGGAATTATCGGCTTAGGTAATATAGCCGATTCATTCGCGAGCGATTTATTAACGGTTAAGGACGCAGAGCTATATGCCGTGGCCTCAAGAAGCGAGCAAAAATCGCAGGCCTTTGCGCAAAAATATCAGGCAACTAAAGCCTATGCTAGCTACGAAGCCTTAGCCAATGATGCAAATATCGATGCCGTTTATATAGCAACCCCCCATTCAGAGCATAAAAAAAATGCACTATTATGTTTAGAGCAGGGGATCGCGGTGTTATGCGAAAAACCTTTTGCTATGAATGCCGAACAAGTAAATAGCATGATTGCCGCTGCGCAAAAAAATAATGTGCTGTTGATGGAAGCGCTTTGGACTTATTTTTTGCCGCATTATCAGTTTGTATTAACCGCGTTAAATAACAAAACCTACGGCAAGCTCCTGAAAATAGAAGCGGATTTTGGTTTTGTAGCAGAATTCGACGCTCAATCCAGACTGTTCAATAAATCACTGGGCGGGGGCAGTCTTTTAGATATAGGTATCTACCCGATATTCGCGGCACTTTCGACACTTGGCATGCCTGACTCAATCACCGCGAATGCGACCTATTTTGATAACGGTGCAGACTCCTCCTGCTCCATGATATTTAACTATAACAATGGCTCGACAGCATTATTAAAATCGACATTATTGGAATCTACACCCGGTGAAGCGGTGTTCTATTGCGAGCAGGGAATAATTAAAATTAACAGCGGTTTTCATAGCCCGTCAACGGTCACTCTAATTAACGATACAACCCGAGAAAACAGAAGTTTCGACTGCAGAACACAGGGCTATAATTATGAAATAACTCACTTTAATGCGCTGTTGCGTCAACAAAAAACCGAAAGTGATATTATGACCTTTAATTTCAGCCAAAACCTGATAGAAACCTTAGACAGGGTGAGAGAAATTATCGGTTTGAAATATTAATATTTTTACATGCTTATACGCTTAACTCAGGTAATACCAAATCCATTAATTTTCTGTTCATTTATGCTGGTTAAAATACATGCTAGCTTCGTTATTGATTTTATAATTAGAACAACTAGTTATTGCAATCAATGCCTTGCTTTCATGCATTTTTCCGGCGCCTAAACAGACCACTTAATTAGTGGAATTGGTATAACAAGGACAGTCTTTTGCTTAAAGAACTGGGCGTAGACTTCAGTCCACTTATAGTGAGTCTCTGGTTTTTTAACGGCTGGTGAATTTTTGACGGGTTTTAAAATCAGGTGATAAAAAGGTTGGACACTCATTGACTGTTTCAGTTTATGGATGTCCTGCCTTATTTATTAAAAATGGGTGTCGAGCAGGGCCTTTAAAACTCGGCGGCGGGTGATCACACCAATTACTTTGTTGTTGTCGTCGATAACGGGGTAGTTTTTAGGCTGCGTACCTATCATCTTTTCTGCAAGAGAAAAAATCGACTGATTCGCTTTGATGCTCAGTACGTCTTTGCGCATAATATCTTTAACCAGAGCAACTCGTTCGTTGTGATAGGCAAATTGGGTGGTGACTTGTAAACACTCTTGTTCGGAAATCCAGCCCAGCAGTTTGTTTTCTTTGTCCACAACGGGGCCGCCCAGAGCTTCTTTTTTAATGAGCTCGATTGATGCTGTAATGACCGGCATGTCTTCACTGATCTTCGCAAAATTAACGTTCATAAAGTCTTTAACTATCATCTCTTTCATTTTCTAGCCTTAGTTTTCATTTGAGTATGGCAAGAATAAACGCTATTCCTGAGCTATGCAACAGACCTGGATTAAGAAAATGCTGTCTTTTTATATCTGGCAGTATGCATCTATCATTCGGGTCATCCATTAATTAGTTCCGATCAAGTGAAATCTTCTTTAAGTTAATAGATTGATTTTTGACAGTTGGAGTTGATTGGGAACTATGAATAACTGTTAATAATACAACTCAATACATTAGCTGTTACAAGCTATAATGATTTTTTAAATAAAAGGTATGAGTATCCACCTTTTTCACTGCATTTTTTTAATTATCTGCATCTCATTTTTTATAAAAATACAGATATCTTACAGTAAGATTGTGTCGCGACATTACACATATAAAAAAGACACTGCTCAGAGTGCCTTCTCGAAATATTCATCTACTCGACGCTCAGCAGGGGGATTCAGCCCTGCTTTTTAAGCGCTTTCAAAGCATTAGCAATGCTTTCTGCTTGCGGGCCAACGATAACTTGTAATTTATTTTCGTCTTGTTTAACGACTCTCATAGCGCCTAAAGCTCTAAGTTCGGCTTCATTTACGACACTGAGATCTTTA
>DATBNI010000149.1:0-10672 GCA_036554425.1 Psychromonas sp. | reverse complement strand
TTACCGGCCGCATTGGTTACAACTTCATACATTAAATCCAGAGGGATATTAGCGCGAGCTGCCAGTGCCATTGCCTCTGCGGCGACGGCAATATGAACACCTGCAAGCAGTTGATGAATTATTTTAACCGTTGCACCTAATCCAATTTCACTGCCTATTTTATAAACCTTGCCAGCGGTTGCCTTTAAAACCGGCTGTAATTTTTCAAATGCCGCATCGGAGCCGGCAGCCATAATAGTCATTTCACCTGAATCAGCTTTTAGCGCACCGCCGGAAACCGGCGCATCTAACATTAAAAGGTCCAACTTAATTAATTCAGCCTCAATAAACCTCGCATCTTCAGCTGAAATGGTGGCAGAAACCATCACCGCGGTGCCGGGTTTAAGTTTTTCAGCTAGGTGGTTGGTAAAGAGTATGGTTTTAGCCTGTTGCGCATTCACAACAAGCAGCAGTACGGCATCTAAGATTTGGGCAAAATCACTACAATCATGTGAAATACCTTTTGCGCCCGCTTCTTTTAATTGTGTTAAGGCATTATCGTTAAGATCAATACCGTAAACATCTAAACCAGCTCTGATGCAGGATTTAGCCGCTCCCATTCCCATTGATCCCAGCCCGATAACGGCAACTGACTGACTTTGTGCTATTTTCATCTCAAATCCTTTATATAAAACGTTTCTTTTTGTTAAGTTTTGTTTGTATTTGTGATTATAACGGAGGTTGATAGCGCATTACCATGCTCTGTATCACATTTATTCACAAATAAAGGTTTTTATATGCAATATTCGCGCTTTAAAGAAGAAAATATGACCTGTTTAATGGTTTTTTGTTAATTTTTGTTAAACAAAAACTTGCTAATCATTTCACAATTAACAATTCTGAATGTTAATATATGTTAATATATTTTTAAAAATACAATGGGGAAGTTAAGTCATTATGATACCAGCAGAGAGACATCGCGCTATCCTGGCTTTATTGAGCAGTCAAGAAGTTGTCAGCATCAATCAGCTAACTCAGCAGCTGAGAGTGTCGCATATGACAGTTCGGCGTGATATAGGAAAACTTGAAGCAGATAGCCGGGTAATATCGGTATCCGGCGGTGTGCAATTAACGGAAACCCTGCATTCAGAATTGTCCCACGAGGCTAAGACCACACAAAACCAGAGTGCAAAAGTTACTATTGGTCTGCTTGCATCTGAGCTGGTGAAGCCGAATACAACTGTCTATTTAGATGCCGGAACAACAGCATTAGAAATCGCCCGTAAACTGATGCATCGAGATGACATTATGGTGGTCACCAATGATTTTGCTATTGCTGCATTCTTGATGGAAAATTCAACATGCAGTTTGTATCATACGGGTGGCAAAGTGGATCGGGAAAATCAATCCTGTGTTGGCAGTAAAGCCGCGCGATTGCTTAATGAACTGAATATAGATTTGGCTTTTGTTTCAACCTCCTCCTGGAGTCAGCGGGGTATATCAACGCCCAGTGAAGACAAAATACTAGTGAAGCAAGCCATTGTCAGATCGGCAAAAACGAATTATCTGGTCAGTGATTCTTCTAAATATGGAAAGATTGCAACTTTCCATGCCGTTGATATGAATTTTTTTGATGCTGTTATTACGGACTCAAATTTCCCGATCAGCTGCATTCAGGATCTGTCTGAGCAGGGGGTGAAAGTTATCACGGGATAAAAAAGTGCGCCTATTAGGATTAACCGCTCCTTTATCTGCAATGCAAAAAAGCGCCTTGTAATCACTTACCCGACGCGCAGATTTTTCCGCCGCGTCATGAGAAGTCATTTGCCCTGATAACTTGGATTTTTATTGTGAACCACCCCGAGTATTTTTTGAGCCGCCGTGTGGCTTGTTATTTTGACTGCCGTTCATTTTTAATTTTTTGTCCGCTATTAATAAAGCTTTACTTCCCCATGAGTATTTTTATCCCAAACAGATGAAATTCAGGAGGGAGACGAATATTATCTGCAATAGCGCTAAGACCGGTATTCATTAAGTTTGATTATTGGCGCGGATTTCACAACTTTCTGCTTGAAGATAAACCGGCATCTTTTAACAAAAATTAACGTAAATGTTGTGTTCTTGTTAATTTTTGTGATTTATGTCCTTTAAAATAACAAAATAAAGGCTATTATCGCCACATGTTAACATCGTTAACGTTTAGCTTACCTTTATTTAACATCAAGGTTGTTTTTTTACCTTAATCTGACAGCTGATATGTTGAATAATATCTTAAATTTACAGTAGTTAAGGGATGAATATGAAATTTAAAAAAACACTGATCAGCGCGGGTATAGCAGCTAGTTTACTTTTCACCGGCTTGGCTTCGGCGAAGGTAATGAATATAGCCTTTACTCTTTCTCCTGATTCACATTACGGAAAAGGTGCGCAAGTTTTTGCTCAAGAAATGGATCGTTTGAGCGATGGCAAGTATGAAATAAAGATTAAATCATCCGGTGTTTTAGGCGGTGAGCGCGATGTCATTGAAGGTTTACAGTTTGGCACTATTGACCTGACCATTAGCTCTACGGGTCCTGTCGGCAATTTCGTTCCGGAAGTTTACGCGCTGGATTTCCCTTTTCTTTTTACAGGGTACGAGCATGCCCACCGCATCCTTGATGGTAAAATAGGCAATGATTTATTAGCCAAATTTGAGCCTGAAGGATTAATTGGCTTGGCGTGGAGTGAGAATGGTTTCCGGCATTTAACCAACAGCAAACATGCAGTGACTAAACCTGCTGATTTAGCGGGTTTAAAAATTAGAACCATGGAAAATGAAGTACATATGTCGGCTTTTAAAGACTTAAAGGCGGCACCAACGCCTATGTCATTTACTGAACTATTTACCGCGCTTCAACAGGGGACTGTTGACGGTCAGGAAAACCCTATTCCGGTGATCACAACTTCTAAGCTTTATGAAGTGCAGGACTATTTAACACTGACCGGGCACGTTTACTCTCCCGCTGTTATTTTGATGTCTAAAACCAGCTGGAGCCAGTTAAATGATACCGAGAAGCAGTGGTTCAAAACAGCGGCTGCCGCATCAGCTAAAGCGACACGCGCCGCTGTGTCAACTATGGAAAAAGAGGGGATTAAACTACTCAAAGAAGCGGGTGTTCAGGTTGTTGAAAACGTGGATAAAAAAGCATTTGCTGATGTAATAGCACCAACTTATGAAATGTATTCTGCTAAATACGGTGCGGAACTGATCGAACAAATACAAAATAACTGATTTTAACATTGGAGTAAGGCCTCTATTTGCATAGGGGCCTTTATAATTATGATTAAAAAAATTGATGATAACTTACACAAGTGCACCTTAACCTTTACCGCAATATTGTTGTCTGCTGCCGTACTGTTAACCTTTTATCAGGTGCTTACACGTTTTATTTTGAATGATCCTGCGCCTTGGTCTGAACTGCTGGCCAGAGGGATTATTATTTGGGGAGTCTTTCTCGGATTGCCTTATGCAGTCAGACATGGCGAATTGATCTCGATTGATATTATTAAAAGTATCTTTCCCAAACATATTTTTTTAATTAAAACATTTGTGCAGCTGGTTATGCTGACGGTTTTAGGGATTCTGTTTTATTACGGGATTGAAGTGACCTTAAGGGTAAACCATCAAAGTGTATCTTTATTAAATTTTTCTATGTCATGGTTATATGCAGCGATTCCCATAGGTTGCGGTTTAAGTCTTGTTTCCATATTGCTCAGACAGATTGAGTTAATTCATCATTTTAGACAATTAAAGCGAGTTCAATAATGAATTTCACCCTGGCTTCCTTACTTATCCCGTTTTTTATGCTTGCTGTGCCCATTGCTATCAGCATTATTTTAGTTTCTATTATTGCTGTTTATTTTTTTACTTCCATTCCTTTAGTCGTGCTACCGCAGAGAATGTTTGTCGGTCTTGACAGCTTTCCGCTAATGGCTATTCCGTTTTTTATCCTGGCGGGTAATATCATGGCTTCTGGCGGTATTTCAAATTCACTGGTGGAGTTTGCCAAGTCTATTATCGGCAGAGTGCAGGGCGGCTTGGCGGCAACCTGTGTATTGACCTGTTTATTCTTTGCTGCTGTTTCCGGCTCAAGTATTGCGACCACCTTCGCTATCGGCGCTATATTAATTCCCGCCATGGTAAAGCAGGGGTATCCGAAACCAATGGCCGCCGCTATTCAGGCATCCTCCGCAGAGCTCGGGGTTTTAATTCCGCCTTCCATTCCATTGATTCTTTACGGGATCAGTACTGATACCTCAATTGGCGATCTGTTTATCGCAACCTTATTACCCGGCGCATTAGTCGCCTTTGGTCTGGTGGTATGTGTTCTGATCTGGGTGAGAATAAGAGGTCTGGGTAAAAATGATGGCGAAGGCTGTCCTCATTTTACGCTCGCATTTAAGAATGCTATTGGTGCCCTAATGATGCCTATCATCATTTTAGGCGGGATTTATGGCGGGATCTTCACTCCGACAGAGGCATCGGCTGTTGCCGTTATTTATGCTTTTGGTCTGACCGTCTTTAATAAAACCTTTACCCTTGATGGTATTTTTGAAATATTGAAAAAAACGGCGCGTTCGACCACAGTGGTTATGCTGGTTATTTCTGCCGCTTCTTTGTTTAGTTTTTTAATCAGCATATCAGGTGTAACAGATGAATTGGTTGCCATAATTTCAGCGAATGTGGATAGTAAAATCAGCTTTTTAATTATGGTCAACCTGTTTTTATTCTTTATCGGCATGTTTGTTGAAACGTCGGCGGCAATACTCATCTTTGCGCCTATTATGGCGCCGCTTGCTTTATATTATGGCGTAGATTCAATTCATTTCGGGATCATCATGGTGGTTAACTTAGCCTTGGGTATGTTTACTCCTCCGCTGGGTGTTAATTTGTTTGCTGCCAGTCAAGTTGCCGATTTACCTGTAGAAAAAATGTTAAAATCACTTATTCCATTAGTGACTACCGTGGTGATCTGCCTGGCCTTCATCACTTGGTTTCCCGGCCTGTCATTATGGCTTCCTCAATTATTAAAATAAGGTTTATAAATGAATATATTAATCACTGGCGGTATTGGGTTTATAGCCACAAAATTGATCGCAAGCTTACTTAACGAAAAAAAAGTCGCTGTTGCCGGAAAATGGCATGATGTTAAGCAAATTCATGCATTGGATATTGTTGAGCCTAGGGATAAAATAAGCGGGGTTATTTACCATAAGCATTCTTTGAGTGATGCCGGACTGACGGCCTCTTTAGTGGCAGAAATTAAGCCCGATGTTGTCATTCACCTTGCCGCGGTAGTGAGCTCGGCGGCAGAAGCTGATTTTGATTTGGGACTGGAAGTTAACCTTGACGGCACCCGTTATCTTCTTGCTGCCTGCCGCAACCTTGACAGCACTCCGCACTTTATTTTTGCGAGTTCGGTAGCGGTATTTAGCGGCGTAAAATGTGTTACCGACAGCACGACAGCAACGCCTTCCTCTACCTATGGCATGACCAAGGTTGTAGGAGAATATTTAGTGACTGAGTATAGCCGCAGAGGTTTTGTCCATGGCATTTCGGTGCGTTTGCCTACGGTTGCTGTTCGTCCTGGAAAACCTAACCTTGCGGCCTCATCCTTTGTGAGTTCAATTATTCGCGAACCATTAAATGGCGAAAAGGCAATTTGCCCCGTTGATAAAAACTTATCGGTGTGGATCTCTTCACCTAAAATAATAGTTAAAAACCTGTTACATGCGATAAGTTTGGATGTCGTTAACGCTCCCGTGCATCAGGCAATTAATCTTCCTGGTATTTCAGTGACGGTGGAAGGGATGATTTCAAGCTTATCGGATTGTAATGGGGATACTACTCTTATTGAGTGGCAGGAAAATAGTCAAATCAAAAAAATTGTCTCTCAATGGCCTGAAAAAATGATCACTGAGAAAGCGCTTCAACTTGAGTTTCATCAGGACAGTTCAATAACAGAGATAGTGAAGCAATACATTGAAGAGGAAAACATAGTTATCAATAAGGCTGAACTGGCATAACGCTTTGAATTTAAGCTTATTCATTTTCATAAATAAGCTAGGTTTCCAACAGGCATAAAAAAAGGGCACCAGGCCCTTTTTTTAATTCCCGCGTTTTGCACGGGAGATTATTTCAATCGCATTAGGCTGATACAACACCCTGGCTTTTAAGGTATTCACTGTATGTGCCGTGGAAATCAATGATTTTATCTGTTTTAATTTCGATAATACGTGTTGCTAATGAAGACACAAACTCACGGTCATGGCTGACAAAAAGGAGTGTTCCTGCATAGTTTTCAAGCGCTAAGTTTAAGGATTCAATAGACTCCATATCCAAGTGATTGGTTGGTTCATCCATTAACAGTATATTGGGTAAGTCCATCATTAACTTGCCGAATAACATTCTGCCCTGCTCACCGCCGGAAATAATTTTCACTGATTTTCCGATATCGTTTGAGCCAAACAGTAAACGTCCTAATGTACCACGGACTGATTGTTCATCATCACCGGGTTTCATCCATTGACTCATCCAATCCATTAAGGTTTGGTCTTTTTCAAAAGCGTAAGCGTGATCCTGCGCGTAATAACCTAAGTGAGCATTTTCAGACCACTTATACTGGCCTGAATCTAATTCAACTTGATCCATTAAAGTACGTAATAAAGTCGTTTTACCCACACCGTTTTGACCAATGATGGCAATGCGTTCACCGACTTCAACCATCAGGTTTAAGTCCTTAAACAGGACGTTATCAAAAGATTTAGTCGCATTGGTGACTTCCAGTGCGGTACGGAACAGTTTTTTCTCCTGTTTAAAAACAATATAAGGATTAACCCGGCTTGATGGTTTAACTTCATCCAGTACGATTTTATCCATCTGTTTTGCACGAGAAGTGGCTTGTTTCGCTTTTGATGCATTGGCCGAGAAACGGCTGACAAAATCCTGCAGTTCAGAGAGCTGCGCTTTTTTCTTGGCATTATCGGACAATAGACGTTCACGGACCTGAGTTGCCGCCGTCATGTACTGATCATAGTTGCCTGCATATAAACGTAATTCGCCGTAATCGATATCGGCCATATGAGAACAAACTGAGTTTAAGAAATGACGGTCATGGGAGATGATGACCATAGTACATTGACGCGCTTTTAACTCGTCTTCTAACCAGCGGATAGTATCTATGTCCAGGTTATTGGTCGGCTCATCAAGTAACATGATCTCCGGATTGGAGAATAAAACCTGTGCGAGCAGAACACGCAGTTTCCAACCCGGCGCAACTTCAGACATTAAACCGTAGTGCTGTTCCAGCGGGATGCCAACGCTGAGTAATAATTCTCCTGCGCGGGAATCGGCAGTATAACCGTCCATCTCTGCGAATTCGGTTTCAAGATCGGCCACTTTCATACCGTCTGCTTCGCTCATATCAGGAAGACTGTAAATGCGGTTACGCTCAGCCATCACAGCCCACATTTCTTTGTGGCCCATTAAGACGGTATCAAGCACAGAAAACTCTTCAAAAGCGAACTGGTCCTGATGCAGTTTTGCGACACGTTCGTTAGGATCTTTGGCAACATTACCGGCACTTGGCTCTAAGTCGCCGGTTAAAATTTTCATGAAAGTTGATTTACCACATCCGTTGGCACCAATCAGGCCATAACGGTTACCATTACCAAATTTAACTGAGATGTTTTCAAATAAAGGTTTTGCACCAAACTGCATGGTGATGTTGTTCGTACTTAACAAGGCGATTTTCCTAATTCAAGGCGACGTTTATTGGTAAACTCCGCTATGTGTATATGGTTTGTGTTAAGGCTTTTAGCCCTACAATTTTATAGTGACGCTATTATACAGAAAACGTGAGGTTAATCACGTCGCATTTGTACGAATTTTGTTCATTAATTTGCCAACTGGGTTGTAGCACTTAATCTAGGGTTACTGTAAGCTACGCGCTTTTCCATCTTTCCAACCAAGAGATTAATTATGAGCTTTGATTTATTAGGTCTACCCGATTCGCTACTTAAGGCGGTCAAAGAGCAAGGTTATACAGAGCCTTCTCCGATTCAAGCTCAGGCCATTCCCGCCATATTAGAAGGCAAGGATGTGATGGCCGCTGCACAAACGGGGACAGGTAAAACCGCTGGTTTCACGCTGCCGTTATTAACCCTGTTAGAAAAAGGTAACCGTCCAAAATCAAATCAGGTGCGCGCATTGGTATTAACACCCACTCGTGAGCTGGCTGCTCAGGTTCATGCCAGTGTGGCAACCTACGGTAAAAATATGCCGTTACGCAGCGCAGTGGTATTTGGCGGGGTGAAAATTAATCCGCAAATGCAAATTCTGCGTCAGGGTGTTGATATCTTAGTGGCCACCCCGGGGCGTTTAATAGATCTTTACAACCAGAATGCAGTGAGCTTTAAACAATTAGAAGTCTTAATATTAGATGAAGCCGACCGTATGCTGGACATGGGGTTTATTCACGATATCAAACGTATTTTGGCCGTATTGCCGAAGCAACGTCAGAACTTACTGTTCTCCGCAACCTTCTCCAACGATATTCGCCGGCTGGCGAAAGGGTTAGTTAATAACCCCGTTGAAATTTCAGTGAGTCCGCGTAATACCACCGCAGAGAGTGTGACTCAGACGGTTTATGAAGTCGATAAAACTAAAAAACCTATTGTCCTCAGTACCCTTATCAAAGAAAATGACTGGCAGCAGGTATTAGTTTTTGTAAAAACAAAACACGGCGCTAACCGCTTGGTCAAAAGCCTGGAAGGACGCGGCATTACTGCTGCTGCTATTCATGGCAATAAAAGCCAGGCAGCGCGCACTAAAGCCTTAGCCGGGTTCAAAGAGGGGCTGGTACGGGTTTTAGTGGCCACGGATATCGCCGCTCGTGGAATCGATATTGACCAATTACCGCAGGTTGTGAATTTTGATTTACCTCATGTGTCAGAAGATTATGTCCATCGAATCGGCCGGACAGGCCGTGCGGGTAACGAAGGGCAGGCGCTCTCCTTAGTCTGTAACGAAGAATTTAAACTGCTTAAAGACATCGAAAAATTAATTAAAAAAGTGATCCCGCGTAAAATCCTAGCCGGTTTTGAACCGGGAGAGCCGTTGCCGCCTTCGGTATTAGATGATCGTGCTGCTAAACCGCACAAGCCTAAAAAACCACATCTTGATCATCGTGATGGCCAACGTTCTGCAGCCAATACTGCGGCTAACAAAAAACATCGTTCAGCACGTGGCAATTTTGTTGGCGGGTAATAGTGACCAGTAAGTGAATAAATTTGTTTGATAAAAAAACCTTAACTCTTTAAGGTTTTTTTTTGTCAGGTAACAACTCAATAAGGTATACAAACGCGTGAAGAAAATTGCTGTATTTGCCGATGTGCAAAATATTTACTACACCACCCGCCAGGCCTATGGGAAACAGTTTAACTATCGTAAATTATGGCAACAGCTCGAGCAGCAGGGTGATATTGTGAGCGCTTATGCCTATGCCATTGATCGCGGGGATAGCCAGCAGAAAAAATTTCAAGACGTATTAATGCACTTAGGTTTTGAGGTGAAACTCAAACCCTTTATTCAGCGCAGTGATGGCAGTGCCAAAGGCGATTGGGATGTGGGTATTACCATAGATATTATGGAAACAGCGGCGCAGGTAGATACCATCGTTTTACTTTCCGGTGACGGGGACTTTGCTATTTTATTCGATAAAGTGAAACAGGCTTATGGCGTTAAAACAGTGGCCTATGGTGTGCCTAAATTATCCGCCAAAGCCTTGATTGACGCATCGACCGTCTTTTACCCGATTGAGGGTGATTTGTTGTTATAAGGACGAATAAGCGTATAAATGTTCAACCTGACGGTTAAATTCTTAATCTCTATGCTGCTTGTTTAAACTTCAAGCGGTTTGGATTTGTTATTAGAAGGCCATCATTAATCAAAGTCCAATAGGGCAAATAACAGCCATAATCATTTCGTTCTGCCTGAAAATTTAGTAAAGTTACTTTTTTCATTACTCAAAAGGGTTATATAGTGTCAAAAATTATTCTTATTGCACTGCTTTTAATCGCTGCATTTTTAGTTTTTCAGCGTATGAATGCAGGTAACAATGCGCCGGAAAATATTCAATTGGGTGCAGACTTTTTGGCCGAAAACGAAGCACAAGAGGGGGTTGTCAGCACGGCTTCTGGCTTGCAGTATAAAGTATTAGAAAAAGGCACTGGCGAAGTGCATCCAACCTCTGAGAGTAATGTAAAAGTGCATTACCACGGCACATTAATAAACGGCAGTGTTTTTGATAGTTCGATCGATCGTGGTACGCCAATCTCATTTGGTTTGAATCAGGTTATTCCCGGCTGGACTGAGGGAGTTCAGTTGATGGTCGAGGGTGATAAATTCCGTTTTTATATCCCCAGTCATTTAGCCTATGGTAACCGTGCTACGGGGAAAATTCCATCGGGCGCATTGCTGGTTTTTGATGTTGAATTAATTGCGATAAACTAATTTTGAAGCATTACCCGCTGCGGCTGGCGGGTGATTGTTTTTGCGCTTATTCACGGGCATCAAGCTGAATAAGCACTAATCCCCCGGTGTTCTTCCCCGCTAGTTTCTCTGCATACCTATCCCCTTAGGCGAACTTACTCA
>DATBNI010000142.1:0-4627 GCA_036554425.1 Psychromonas sp. | reverse complement strand
ATTTATGCCATGGTGAGTGAGCAGGGTAGTATGTATTGATTGATAACTATTGGCTTTAGGTATCGCGATATAATCTTTAAAGTGGCCTAATTTAGGCTGATAAAGATGGTGTACTTGACCTAAAGCCCGATAACAACTGTCAAGGTCTTTGACGATAATACGAAAAGCATAAACATCCATCACATCATGAAACTGGCAACCCTTTTGACGCATCTTTGTATACAAACTATAGAGGTCTTTTTGACGGCCAATGACTTTTGCTTCAATCGGCAGGGTTTGCAGTTTCTCTGAAATCTCAGTACAGATATTCTGGATAAAGTCTTTACGATTCCGCTGGGCTTTGTTAATTGCCTCTTTTAATACATTATATCGTGCCGTATTTTGTGCTTTAAAAGCTAAATGCTCTAATTCATTTTTGAGATTATGAAGCCCTAACCGGTCGGCGATCGGCGTAAATATTTCAAATGTCTCCTGAGCGATACGGCGTCGTTTATCTTGTCGGAGTGAACCTAATGTGCGCATATTATGGACGCGATCCGCAAGTTTAATTAACATCACACGAAAATCTTTGGACATTGCGATCAGCATTTTACGAATATTTTCCGCTTGCGCCTCTTTGTGGTTTTTAAAATTTACTTTATCTAACTTGGTTACCCCTTCAACGAGTTCCGCCACACTGACGTTAAAGGTATCTGCGAGTTCTTTGTAGGTTGAATCAGTATCTTCCAGGACATCATGGAGTAAAGCAGCTGCTATTGCTTCATGATCAAGGTGCATCTCGGCAAGAATTTCAGCGACAGCGACGGGATGGGTAATATAAGGTTCGCCACTGGCACGTTTTACACCATCATGTGCAATATAAGCAAAGCGATAGGCACGTTCAATAAAGGCACATTGATCCGCCGAAAGGTAAGATTCAGTAAGCTCTTTAAGTTGTTGAAATATTGACATTTTTTTCCTTTGGTAACTCACTGAGTGTGCCATGATGGTTGCTCAACAATTAAGCATTAATAAGTTCATATATTGAACCTTAACATAAAGAACAATCCTGCATTGAACAATATGTTGCCGTGATTTAGACCACAATTTATTATTGTAATAATAAACACAGTTTGCAAGATATAAAATATAACTTGGCGTAATTATCAGTCATAAGATAGTACCAAAAGAATTAATGAAGTGATCAATGATTGCGAAGGAAAAATTAGCACTAACAAGGCGTGAGTTGCATTCGATCGTTATTCTCACTTCACAAAAATTGTACGGAAGGATTTTGAACAGCTTTAGCTGAGCACAAAGTGGTAACAGGACGTTCTGAATAAAACCCGTAACGCAGTTAAGGATAATTTTAAGCTGCAAGGATGATCACCTAATGAGTGGGATTTATATGGAATTGACAACCAAAGATAAAAAAAGACTCATGGAATCTGATGGAGTATAGAGTGTTGTTTGAGCAGGCGTTAGATCACTTATGGACGGTATACGCAGCCCAATAGCGCATCTCGGCGGGCACCTGTGACGGCTTTGAGCGGGATTGTATTTTTTAATAAACGTTGTTCGGCAAGCCAGGCGAAAGCGATAGCTTCAACAAACATAGGGTCAATATTCAACGCCCTTGTGTCGTTAACCGGATAATCCGGCATTAATGCTTGTAAGCGCTGCATTAACAGGGGATTTAATGCCCCCCCTCCGCAAACAAATACAGGACATGCACTGCTATGTGCTTGGATCTGTGCGCTGATGGAGACGGCACTGAGCTCTAACAAAGTACGTTGAATATCGGCATCTGAATTTGAGTCGTTGTCCAGTTGAGCTAATTGCCGTTCTAACCAGAGCAGGTTGAATTTTTCCCGGCCGGTACTCTTGGGTGGCGCTTGGGTAAAATATTGATCGGTCAGTAACAAGTTTAAAAAGTTCGCTAAAACTTCACCTTGAGAGGCAAATTCCCCATTTTTATCATAACACTCTCCATTTACTTTCTCACACCAGGCATCCATTAACGTATTACCCGGGCCGGTATCATAGCCTGATACTTTGTAATCAGATTCGAGAAGAGTAATATTAGCAATGCCGCCAATATTAAGGATGACTCTGTTTTCCCCCGCTTTGGCAAATAAAGCTTGATGAAAAGCCGGGACTAAAGGTGCGCCTTGTCCGCCATAGGCCATATCCATGCGCCTGAAATCGGCAACACAGGCAATGCCGGTTTTAGCGGCAATTAAATTGGCGTCTCCTATTTGCTGGGTAAAAGGAAAAGCGCCGTTGGGGGAGTGAAAAATAGTCTGCCCGTGGCTGCCGATGGCCTGGATCTGCGCGGCACTGAGTCGATTGTCCAGAAGCAGTTGATTAACCACTTCTGCGCAGGCGCAGGCAAATTGAAAATCGACTTCGCCAAGTGTCTGCAGTTCAACTTTTTTGTCCTGGCAGATGGTTAAAATTTGTTGGCGTAAATGTTTATCCATAGCAGGCGCCGCAGCTGCAATTTGTACAAAACCATGCTCGGTGCGCTGAGCAATGGCCACATCAATTGCATCCAGACTGGTGCCGGACATAATGCCGATATAATAGTGACCAATAATAGGTTTAGATAACACGAGAGAACTGCTGCTGACGTGCCTTGTTACGTAAATAAACATCAAAACACATACAGATATTACGGATCAGCAAGCGTCCTTTGGCTAATACTGTTATGTTTTCAGCGGTAACTTCAAGGAGTTGATCATCAATAAAACATTGTAGTAATTTAATATCCTCAGAAAAATAATCTTTAAAGTTCAAATTGAAACCTTGCTCTATCTCTTTAATGTCTAAGTTGAAGTTACAAATCAGCTTTTTAATCACTTCCCGACGGATTAAATCATCTTGATTCAAACCCACACCACGCCATTGCGCATGCCCTGATTGTTCAATTTGTTTGTAATAGGTGGAAAGTTTTTTCTGGTTTTGTGAATAACTATGACCAATTTGACTGATTGCCGACACGCCCATCCCTAACAGATCTGCATCTTCCTGGGTGGTGTAGCCTTGAAAATTACGATGTAAAATGCCTTTTTGTTGTGCGATAGCCAGTTCATCTGTTGGTTTTGCAAAATGGTCCATGCCGATAAATTGGTAACCCGACCGGGTTAAAAATTCAATGGTATATTGCAGGATTTCCAGTTTTTCAGTAGGGCTGGGCATATCATCTTCATTGATTTTACGCTGCGCCGAAAAAATAGCCGGCATGTGAGCGTAATTGAAAATAGATAAACGTGCGGGATCAAGCTCTACTATTTTTTCTAAGGTATGAGCAAAACTTTGTTTTGTCTGCAGCGGCAAGCCGTAGATCATATCCAGATTTGTTGATTGAAAACCTTGCTCTTTAGCGCGATTTAAAAGCGCAACAATAAAAGCCTCGTCTTGCTCACGGTTGACCGCCTTTTGCACCTCTTTGTTAAAGTCTTGTACGCCAAGACTGAGACGGTTGAAACCTTCTTTAGCGAGGTGGTCTATGGTGCTTAATTCAATTTCACGCGGATCGACTTCAATACTTAATTCCGCATCCTGATTAAAGCTGAAGTTATCACGCAGAATGTTCATTAAACGCGTGATTTGAGCGGGTAATAAAAATGTTGGCGTGCCGCCGCCCCAATGTAACTGACTGACGTGACGATTTTTAAAATGCGGCGCTTGCAGTTTTATCTCTTTTTCTAAATAATCGAGATAAATATCTGCTTTTTCTTGATGGCGTGTAATTATTTTATTACAACCGCAAAAGTAACAAAGTTTATGACAAAAGGGGATATGAATATACAGAGAAAGCGGTCGCGCCGGATAAACTTCAGTCGCCGCAATGGACTCCTGGTAAGTAAAAGCTTCATCAAATTCTAAGGCAGTAGGATAAGAGGTGTACCTTGGTCCACTGTAATTATATTTTTCGATTAATGCTTGATCCCAAACGAGCTTATCCATTTTTTAGCCTTTATTTTTATACTGAAAAATTTGCGAGTTGTAGAGCTTCTGCCATGATTTGTTGTTCAAGTTCAGATTCTAGTCTTTGGCGTTTTTTATCCAATGCTTTTATCTCTTTGACCGGCACTTTTTTACGCTGCTCATGGGTCGGCATATCTTTTACTTTATCAAACATCTCAGATAAAGCGGGATAGCTATTAAGCAGGTCAATGGGTTGCTTGAGCAATAAAGTTTCCAGCAGGACAGTCAGGCGAATTGCCGCTTCAGAAACATTACACTGTTTTTGTGCTGTTGCGCGCGCAATGATACGGATACTTTCGCAAATATTATCATTTCGTTGTTGTTGCGAAATAGCCAGCTGCTTTTGCTGCTCGGCGACCATTTTCTGCTGATAGGCCTTTTGCGCTTTGATTTTGTTCAGCAAAATGCCGACATAAAAAGCCAGGCCAATAATGATGATAATCAAACATATCGCTAATAAAACATCGAATTGCATTGTTATTACCCGTTATTATTTAAATTCATTTAAGGCAGAGCCTGCGTCTTCAAATTGTTGGAGAAGATCTTCTTCACCCTCTTCGTCCAACCAACCCAGCTGTTTCATCAGCTGTTGATGACGTTTCATCTGTTTATCAATCCAGGATTGATCCGTTTGCGAAATCTTTTCGCCATTATC
>DATBNI010000120.1:0-4534 GCA_036554425.1 Psychromonas sp. | reverse complement strand
TAACTTTAAGAATACTTCCCACTTTCGCAATGAATCAAAGCTTTTGACTCAAATTGATCCTATCAAATCTGATGCTGATAGTAGGCTTAGTTTTGTCCTCCACAGCATTACTGGGTTTGATCGGCCTAGCCTTATTCAGACCGAAAGAACTAAACAGGTGATCACCCTTACTGGTTAAAATCATTGATCACTTCATTAATTTTTTTAGTATCACTACTACGGGTTCATCTGCCGCCTCACACGCATATTTACCTTGAATCACCTCTTGGGATAATATGTCCGACCAATTTGATTGGATACAATGCCAGGCTTTGCGCTATTTTGGACGCTTACCCGGCAATACTGCCGAAACAGGTATGGATAGTTGTTTCCTATGGCTTCCTTACAGAGATCAGCATATTGCAAGAGAGCGGGTTTGCAAGCTTTGCCGGGCAAACAAAAAATCCCCAACCTTAAATAAGATTGGGGATTGAGATCTCTCTGCAAGCGCGTTCAAGTTTTTCTTAAGCGATCAGCTTGGGGCTAATTTACGGGTTATAATCGCGATTAGCTGCTCCCAAAGCCCATTTCATTAACAGCATTCCACTCTCCATATAACTGTCTTGCCTAGTTAGCATCTTTGGCAACGACAGGCAGACCTCCTCCCTGTGCAGAGCCCTGCGTTTTAACAAATACCGCAGTCGTCAGCGCC
The DNA here is from genome assembly GCA_036554425.1 of Psychromonas sp. Taxonomy (GTDB): domain Bacteria; phylum Pseudomonadota; class Gammaproteobacteria; order Enterobacterales; family Psychromonadaceae; genus Psychromonas. Next base: position 3,843 of record DATBNI010000120.1, on the reverse strand, counting down.
GGCACAGTGAATTTCCCGTCTGCAAAAGCGGCTGTTTTCACAACAAAATCAGCAGAATCCTGCTGTACAGTGTGCAGCGTAAATCCGCTTGCTCCAGTCACAGGCATAGACTGTTCCTCGGTTGTCGCATTAATCACCACAACGACAGCATCATAGTTACTGTCCAGATCCGTCAGTCCAGTACCGTCATCAATAGACATAACAACCACACCAGACACCTGCTCCGTTCCCGTATTCTGGAAGTCTACACGCGCCATAACACCGGCAGCGGTTTCCAGGTTAAACAGCGGACTGGTTGTGCGCATTTTCAACAATTCCCGGAACTGAGAAGCTGCCAGCTTAATCTGCTCTGCGCTGGGTTGTGCTTCACTGTCAGCAATCACTTCTGCAATAACTTCGTAGTTAATGCCGTCTTTATCTTCACGTGGCAGACCGACATTCCAGTTATTATTCAGGTTAGCGCTTTCAAGGTCAAAGTTGACACTGTTGTACCAGTCACCAGAATCATAGCTGTCACGCTGCATAGACTTAGAACGAAGCAGCTCAGAGCCCATATGCAGGAACGGAACCCCTTGACCTAATAACACCGTACTTAAGGCGATATTCTGCATACGTACACGATCACCAGAATTTGTGCCCGCCAGGATCTTGTATTGATTGTTATCCCATAGGGTCTGGTTATCATGTTTAGAAACATAATTCACCGTCTCCTGAGGCTGCTCAGAGTAACCTGCTTTCTGGCCGTTATAGTCTATATCCTGACCGCGTTTAAGCGCATCTTTATAATCTACAAGCAGGTAATCTTTCAGATTAGCCGCCATACCCAAACGCACTAAATCCGTCAGTTTATTCAGATCAGTTGTTTTAGTGCTGTCCGCAAAATCAGGACCTGCATTAGCAAAACCTTTGTTATCACGTAGACCTGTACCGCTGTCAAACGGACTGCCACCGCGAACCGCATCACGCAGACGGTCACTGAAAGTGCCTATACCGGTACCCGCCATATTCCATTGAATCGCATTTTCACCGCGTTTTCCGTCACCCACTTCTCCGAAGTTCCAGCCTTCACCGTAAAAGTAAGTGCTTGGGTTAACCTTTTGTACTGCCGCTAATGCTTTTTCCATATTTGTTTTCATATGGTGACCCATCAGATCGAAACGGAAGGAATCAACTTTGTAGTCTCGCGCCCAGGTAACTAATGAATCAACCATCAGTTTTTCCATCATGGTATGTTCAGAAGCGGTATTGTCACAACAGCTAGATTGTTCAACAGCTCCAGACTCGCTGTTCAAGCGGTGATAGTATCCGGGAACAATTTTATCCAGCACCGATTTTTCATTATCTCCAGACGCGTTAGTATGGTTATAAACCACATCCATTACGACCTTAAGACCCATGCTATGCAGTGCCTGCACCATCTGACGGAACTCTTCAATACGTTTTGAACCCTGGGCATCACTGGCATAACTACCTTCTGGAACAGTGTAATGGTATGGATCATAACCCCAGTTAAAGCTGTCAAAGGCGCGCAGATCATTCATTAATGCTTGTGCATCTTCGCTTGCAGGATCATAACTTTCGAGTAACTCTTTTAATGTTTGAGTAGTGCCTGCACTGCTGCAAACACCTGCCGTCGCATTCATTGCACAAAGTTCTGCAACGGTATTATTGATATTAATAACCTTAGCAGGATCTTCATTTACCGTGGCAATATCAAAGGCCGGCATTAGATGGAAGTAAGTCAGACCAGCATCTTTCAATGACTGCAGGTGCTTCATACTGGCACGATCTGTTTCAGTGAAAGCCAGATATTTACCGTTATTTTCAGCGCTGCCTAATGTATCGCTGTTACTAAAATCACGAATATGTGATTCATAGATAATGGCATCGGTCGCTTTTGCCTGTGCATCAAACTGATAAGCATCCCAGTTTACTGGTTTTAAGTTCTCATCATCCATGTCAACCACTTGAGAAAACAAGCTGTTCTCAGACAAGCTTAATGAGTACGGATCCGTTACATCAAAGGTTTCCAGATTACCCGTAGTCGGATGATAAACCGTTACGCGGTAGCGATAATACTTATTCATAACATTTGTGTCAGGAGCCAGAGTATAAACACCGTCGCCGTCTTGATCACTCATCGCTTGCGGATAACCTGCTTCAGGCGCACCTGGTTCACTGAATAAGATTAACTCAACTTTCTGCGCCGTCGGTGCCCAGACATTAAAAGTAACATTACCGGATTCAACAACCGCGCCCAGAGTCTGTTTATCAGCATTACTGCCTTCGTTATCACTGCCGGTATAAAGTGCATCCAGCACCCCTGGAATCTGTATCTTAGTCAGTGCAGTTATTTCGCCTGCGGCGTTACGAGCGACAGCAACAAGCTGACCTTTTAGCACATATTTAATGGCAGCTGCATCACCTGGAATGCTGAATGCGGCACTGTCTTTGAGATGCGGGAATTTTGTTTTTACGGACTCGCTGGCTGTACCTGTGTCCAGAGTAATAACTGTTCCACCGGAAATAGTATTGCTGGCGGAATCAAATTTAATATCAACCGTTTTAGAATGGTAAATTTCCACCTTATCGGCAGACTTAGCCTGATCCCAAAGCAGAGTCCCGGCATCAACCCAGTGTGCAAAAGCGCCTTCCAGACTTACCGGGGTAGTGTCGTCCGGATTATCCAGTATTGCCGAATAATCAGCTGGTACAAAGCCCTGACGATCAGAAATTGTTGCGAACTCTAATGTCATATTAGATGACTGGCCGCCAAGACCGTCACGTATAATAAAATTAACACAGTCTGTATCTTCCTGACTGGTTAGCGGTAATACCCAATAAATCCCCGTTGCATCTTCACCTGATGCAGTAACACCTTCGTCCCACTGTTCAAATCCAGGAATTTGAGCTTGGTCCAGTGCACTACATTGTTCATTATTCCATACGTGCAGCGTCTGTTTAATGGCACTTTTTTGTAAAGATCTGTCACCAAGCAGATAGATTACCGCTTCTTTATCACCTGCGGTTACAACACTAGGGGTGAGTGTCGGAGTTGGAGTCTGATCTGGCGTTTCCGAATTGTCTGAGCTCGAATAATTACACCCCGAAAGAGTAAGTGATGCTGCGATTGCCATTGCACAGATTCGGGGCATTGTTGATAATGCCAGTTTATTGAGTTTATTCTGCATGTAAATAATTCACCTTTTGTTATATTTTGATAGTCAATATCCTCTTGTTCACAACCATCCGCTGTTGCACTTGAAAATAATCTGACTGAATTTAATTCGCAGCTATCATAGGCCGTGCATGGCATCGCCTGAAATGCAATTTAGCCGCAATACTCATAGAAAAAATGCATTTCACGAAGTAAAAGCGTGATCCGTGAATGAGGTTTTCGGCTATCTTTCGGCCTAAGCGGGTTAAAAAAGGTGATGTAAATGGCGAAAAATCATCGATGTAGTCCAGAAGGTTCACTCATTAGTAAGTTCTGCTCAAGTTTGCTTGAGTATCAGGCCAATCGCATTAAAATATCTGACACAGCTCTCCTAATTTATCTTAATTCAGGGTGAGAATTAAAATATGTTGAACTAAATACCTGCCCCACGATCTGATCTTTTGACTATAAAAATCAAATCGCGGACAGTTATGGATAATTTAATGGGTACATTTTTTGATACTGATGACTTTTGTAATTTTTATTCCTGAATAGGAAGCTCGTTTAATAACTAATGGTGAGATAAAAATACGCAGAGTTAAGGCTTAAAAACAATTTTTTATAAATAGTCTGCTATGTTGCTTCACCAAGCTTTAGATCTCCTAAGAGGAAAACTGATATATGAT
>DATBNI010000110.1:0-5441 GCA_036554425.1 Psychromonas sp. | reverse complement strand
TGGTGCCGGTTGATAAAGTAATTGGACGTCTTTACCCCTTCTTTGGCGCTTTATTAATATTTATGTCCGTGGGTCTGATGGCTGCACTGGCTTTCTCAAGTGAGCATACAGTATTAGGTGGTTATGAGTTAAGCCAAATGTTCGTTAATATGAATCCCCATGATTTGCCATTATGGCCTGCGTTATTTATTACTATTGCGTGCGGTGCGGTATCCGGATTCCATGCGACACAATCACCGCTAATGGCACGTTGTGTTGAAAATGAAAGCAGTGGTCGTTTCGTATTTTACGGTGCTATGATTGGTGAAGGTGTTATTGCATTAATATGGTGTGCACTGGCATTATCATTCTTTGATTCTGTAGATGGTTTATCCGAAGCTATTATTAACGGTGGTCCAGGCAGTGTCGTTTATGATTCGTCGATTGGCCTGTTAGGTTTATTCGGTGGTATTGTTGCATTTATGGGAGTGGTTATTTTGCCCATTACCTCGGGTGATACAGCGTTTCGCTCTAGTCGTTTAATCATGGCTGAATATTTTAATATGGAGCAAAAATCAATCCGCAATCGTTTGTTAATGGCGATGCCGCTGTTTGTCTTAGGCGCAATACTTACCCAGGTAGATTTCGGTATTATCTGGCGCTACTTTGGTTTTGCTAATGCAACCACAGCTGTGATGATGTTATGGACAGCTTCAGCCTACCTGTCACGCCATAATAAATTCCACTGGATAACCACAGTGCCGGCCATGTTTATGACCACGGTTGTTATCACTTTCATTTTAAATAATGCAACCCTTGGTTTTGGACTGGCAATGAATATTTCAACAGCCCTTGGGATCCTGTTGATGCTGATGATCACTGTTTATGTAATCAAACGTTCAAAAGGTAAAATAATAGAGGACGAGGTTGTTGATGGTGAGCAGGGACAAGCCACTACCAAGATAGCCAGTGAAATAAATTAAGCGATTATAAAATCTATAGCTTAAAGCGCAGTGGTTGTTCAGCAATGAATGACCACTTTTTTGCATATTATAAAAGCAGTGACCCTCCAACCAGACATTAGATCCCAGTGGCCCATTTTTGAATTATCACTGTTTGGATATTTGTCGTTTTATTAGTTAAAAAAACGCCTGCCTTTGTTCCCCTATGTGTTATATTCAGTCACTTTCACGGTAAATTATCCTTGATTCAAGTAGGAAATATGTGCTACTGATTGGAAAGCTTGATAGGCTTTCTATTTAGTACAAAAAAATCACCGGGACAGGATAATAAGTTAAGCTCAGCATGCATTAACTGACCAAATTCACTAGTGCAAAGCCGCTCACTGATATTTTCAGCTTAACTCATTACATTATCAACATATTCCCAGGGCGACACTTCTTGCCATGCCGGATGAATTTTTCGGGGTGTTGATAAAGGAACTAATATTGCTTAATAACAAAAAAAAATTCGCTACAATTTCAGATGTTGCCAAGCGGGCTCAAGTCGGTAAGACCAGCGTTTCGCGATATTTAAATAATGAAAAAGATAAGTTGTCGGATCTCATCAAAGATAAAATTGCTCTGGCGATATCGGATCTTGATTACCGTCCTAATCACTCTGCCCGTATGCTAAAAGCAGGGAAGTCCAAACTAATTGGCGTCGTTATTGCAGATATCACCAATCACTATTCAATCGAAGTTTTACAGGGAATAGAGCAGATTTGTCGTAAAGAAGGTTACATGCTGATCCTATGCAATACCAACAACGATAAAGAGCAGCAACAAAAATACCTTACCCTACTGGAAGCCCACCGGGTGGACGGTATCATCATCAATGCGTTAGGAATGGCACAGGATCACCTGGATGCTTTTTCAAAACTGGAGTGCCCTTTTGTATTAGTGGACAGGGGAGACACGGGGTTAGGCGTGGATACTGTCGGCTTAGATAACGAAGCTGCAGTGCTTGAGCTGTGTAATCATTTGTTAGAAAAACTCTATGAGTCAATATTGGTTGTGACACAAATACTGGATAGTGATACCAGGCGGCTACGTGTCCAAGCAATCCAACATTTTGTAGAACAAGTCCCAGGATTTTCGTGTCAAGTGGTTGAAATTGATATAAATGATGATCGACTCACAGAGACTATTCGCGAATTCATTAAAAACAACAGAGGATTAAAAAAAGCTATTTTTTCAATCAATGGCGTGGCAACGATGGCAGCAGCAAAAGCGCTGAAGAAATTAGATTTACATGTCGGGTCGCAAATCGGTTTAGTGAATATTGATGATCCGGAATGGACCCAGCTTGTTGATGGCGGCATTACCGTTATGCGTCAACCTACCAAGGAAATAGGGCAGACAGCTTGTAAACGCCTGATTGCGCGAATCCAAGGTGACAATCAGCCTGCACTTGAGATCAAACTTAATGCCGAACTGATTCTTCGTAACTCTACCTAGAGAATCTGACACTCATCACACTTTAAATTTTTTTGGTTATACATGGATCACATTTCATCTTCTTTGGGTATTGCTAGGAATCGGTTCCATGATAGATTTGCGATCACAAAATAGCAATTTATCAGAGTGACAATAACAGCAACTTTCTTATGGAGAATATGATGAAAAAAACAATACTTGCTCTAATTATGGCATCAGCATTGGTTGGATGTGGTGAATCTGGCGATTCAAAGGTAATGAAATTGGTCGCGGCCCACAACCAGACTAATATAACCAATCCCTACCAAACGGGTATGGTCAAACTTAAAGAGGTAGCCGAGAAATCGGGACTGTTCAATGTTGAGGTGCACGCCGGAACAATTGGCACTAATGAGAGTGAATTAGTCGAAAAACTGGTTCTGGGCGGCGCGGACATAGTGCTTGTTTCACCCGGATTTATGACTTCAGCAGGGATTGATGAAGTTGATATATTCTCGTTACTCTATCTGTTTAGCGATTACAGTCATTGGGAAAAAATAGTTGATGGTGCAGTGGGTGATAAAATCGCTGATATTATCTATACCAAGTCAGGTGAGAAATATCGCGTGGCTGCATACTGGACGGCAGGTGTTCGCCATTTATATAGTAACAAACCAGTGAATACTATCGAAGATGTTAAGGGGTTAAAAATTAGGACACAAACATCGGGTGTCGTGTCAAAATACTGGCAAGAACTTGGTGCTATTCCAACTTCTGTTGCTTGGGGTGAACTGTATCAAGCTTTATCAAGTAACGTCGTTGACGGTGCTGAAAACGCCTACCCTTACTTCGTTCCTATGGAGCACCACAAAACTGATAATGGCAAATATATATCAGAAACCGGACACGATTACACCACGCGTTTACTGCTAGTACGTAATAGTGTGTGGGAAAATTTCACTCCCGAACAAAAGCAAGTCTTTGATTCAGCGATTAAAGAGGGTACACAAGCTGAACGCCAGGCACTATACAAAGAAGAATCCGAGTATAAACAAAAAGCGATTGAAGGCGGAGCTGTAGTGAACACTCTTGATCGTACCCCATTTATTGAAAAAGCAAAAAAAATTCAAAACGAATGGGCTGCAAAAGTGGGCCTTACGGATATTTTAAAAACCATCCGTAATACTAAGTAGATAAATAGTTCTGGAAGATGTTATGAAATTACTTACTTCAATAATAGCAAAATTACAGATGGCCATCGGCACTGTATGTCTGGTCATTTTTGTCGCGGCAACACTGATACAAGTGGTCACACGTTACATAGGCATATCTGTTTTATGGACAGAAGAAATTGCAGTTAATGCCTTTATTTGGGCAATATTGTTAGGATCCGCTGTGATGGTGCGGGAAAAAGCACACTTCAGTTTTAGTGGTATCACCCATCGCTATGAAGGGACTAAGCGCTCGGTGATTATTCTCGTCCAGAACCTCATTATGCTGGTGTTCTGCATACTTTGTTCTATCTACAGTATTGAAATAATGCAAACATTTTGGAACTCACGTTGGATAACGCTTCCAGGACTAAAACAAGGTTATGTGTGGTTGATAATGCCGGTGACTTTTATTACTTCCAGCATCTATCTTATTGATAATATTTACCAAGAAATAATTAAAATTAAGGAGGCGTTATGATACTCGGGTTAATTACTCTGCTGTTTATCGCGCTGGTCGCATTCGGTATCCCTATTGCCTTCTCTATCGGTATTGCCTCATTGGCAGGTATAGCAACAATGACTGGTACACCTAATACCATGATTCCGATGAAGATGTTTTACGGCTTAAATTCTTACGTACTATTAGCCGTACCATTATTTGTATTAACTGCAAATCTCATGAATAGCGGCGGTATTTCACGTCGTTTGATTGATTTTTCGATTGCCTTAGTGGGCAGAAAACCCGGTGGTTTGGGCCATGCTAATGTGATAGTCTCAATGTTGTTTGCCGGGGTGAGTGGCTCTTCAACAGCTGATACGGCTGGGGTTGGCAAGATCCTGATCCCGAACATGATTAGCAAAGGTTATTCACGAGAGTTGTCTGTTGGTGTAACAGCAGCCTCTTCCACTATTGGCAGTATTATCCCGCCAAGTATAACTATGGTCATTTTTGGTGGATTAACCAACACCTCAGTCGGCGCTTTGTTTGTCGGGGGAATGCTACCTGGCCTGTTGATCGGTTTTGGTATGATGTTTGTTATCAGCAGAATCGCCCGTCGCGATAACCTTCCGATCATGGAACGGGTAAGCAGAGCGCAGTTTATTGGGTTAGCAAAAGATGCCGTGCCCGCGATGATCACACCCTTAATTATTATCGGTGGTATTGTCTTTGGTGTCTTTACGCCAACGGAATCAGCAGCATTTTCAGCCCTGTACGCTTACTGTATCAGTGCTTATTATTATAAAACAATCAGCGTTAAAGATTTACCGAAAATACTTGTTGATACTTTAAAAATCAGCAGCTTATCATTATTTGCACTGGCAGCTGCATCGGCTCTGGGGGAGTTTTTAGGTTATTATCAAATCAACACTTTAGTGTCTGGGTTCTTCAACAACCTAGGCGGTAGCGAATATATGTTCTTATTCATTGTTATTTTGTTCTTTCTCTTTATCGGTACCTTTATGGATGCTATTCCAGCCATGGTATTGTTCGTCCCGGTCATTTATCCGGTAGCGGTATCCCTGGGGATAGAGCCTGTCCAGTTTGGGGTGCTCATCATTATGACTCTGTCTGTCGGCTTAGTGACACCTCCCTACGGATTGTGCTTACTGATTGCCAGCACCATTGGTGGATTGCCTATGAACCAGTCATTTAGGGCGGTTATTCCTTATATAGCAGTGATTGTTTTAGTGATGCTGGCGGTTGTCTTTATGCCATTCATATTATTAATCTAAATGCAGGAGTCAGCAGATAAATTTTTTAATCAAACTTGGGAACCGGTTCCACTAAAGGGGAGGATAAGATGAAAGATATAAAAAAATGTAAATTCCT
>DATBNI010000079.1:0-6126 GCA_036554425.1 Psychromonas sp. | reverse complement strand
TAATACATCATAGCTGCCCTTGAAACTATTAAATAAACTGTCAACCGGGCCCGTTTGACGGCGCACTAATAACTCTATCTGCCAACTTGCGCCGGGATCAAACTCATGATGTGCAGCCACTTTAAACACTGACATTTCTCTAAATTTTGGTGCATCTTCAGTGTAAAGATCCGCCACCCTGGTATGTTCTAAATCACGGAAGGAGATACCATTGTTATTTTGATGAATTTGAATTCGGTCAAAAATACCCCCGCGCACATAACCAGAACCTTTATAGGAGTAGCCATTACCAAATACCGCAATTAAATGCTCTCCTTCTTTTAAATCCTGAGTGAACCATTGATAATCAGACTCTCCGAAGAGGTTCTTACCTATGCTGGGAATATCGGCAAGGGCATAATAAACCTCGGCAAACATCGAATCTGCCTGGGATTCCGGCACCTTATCGACCTCTTCAGCTTCTGTCCCCACAAAAGCGTTCTGCACCGCCTGATTGGTTAAATATAACTTTCTGATCGAGCCGTCGCCGGTCAGGTCGCTCCAGGTTTTCTTTTCAAAAAATGCTTTTTTTATCGTCGAAATGGGCTGGATAACGCCGGTTTTTTCCTCAATGATTCTTAATGAAACAGCCGCTTTATGGGCGGCTTTAGTGATGCTTTTATTCATCACAATAACCGTTACCGTTGCCCCGGAGAGTCCATCAATGGGCACATAATCCTGGCTTGCGCTGCCGCCTACTTTAATCGAATCGCTCACCGATAAACCGACGTATTGATCAATGAAACGCCATAATTTTTTTTCCGGAATACCGGCCAGAATAATAGGTTCGTGGTGCTCTAATACTTTTGCGTTGAGGTACTTGCCGCTTGGATCTATGACCACCAACATATTAACGGGTTCGCCGGAATAGGCCGGGATTTTAGCGAGATCATTGGTTTCAAAGGCATAACCTAATATTTCGGACTCTTGGTAGATGGTCCATAAAAGCGGCTCGCCCTGTTTTTCTGAAATTTGCGTGAGTGTTGGAAAGCTTTCTTGAATAAAAGGAATGGGATCTTTAGGCGGACTGATAAACAGGGCATAAGCAGGTAAAGAAATACAGATAAAAGTGAGTATGAGTAATTGAATAAACCCTTTTTTGATTGCCGAATTATTCACTACTGCACTCCCGCTTTACATGATACCAACTTTATGTAGAGACTAGGCTGGTTGCTTAAAGCAGTACTTGATCTCCATCAATAAAGTTAATTTTATGTTAACTTGCATGCCTGTTTAGTGATCTGTGCACTTTATATTAATCCTTGTTTAATATAAGGTTATTGGTTTACTGACGTGGGTTTGTTAATTTTATGGTATTGCGCTGTTGTTTGTTAACTTATTGCTTACATAATTGAAGTAATAAAAACGCTATCTATTGACCAGGATCACCACTAGCTGTTTTGATAACGAATCGCTGCAGCCCTCGCAGCTATGACCAGGTTTTTGCAATTCAAGAAACCGCCTTATCACTCAATTTAATCAATCCGTTATTAAAAAGAAAATAATCCATTGAATATCCTGAAAATGTAACTTATTGTTTATTATTTCTTTAACAGAAATAACGTTAAAATTCTTATGGATTCGATGGGAGATTTTCGTTGCAGCTTACAGAACGTATTGGTCGTGGTTTGGCCTATTATCTTAATCAACCCAGTAAACGCGGGAGACAGGTTGCATCCTGCACTCCCGAGCAGCTTTTAACAACCCTGCGCAAGGGGGATGTGCTGCTGGTGGAAGGCTCCAGTCGTTTTAGCGTGGCGGTCAAATACCTCTCGCAGTCAACTTGGTCTCATGCAGCCCTGTATATTTCCGACAGCCCAAGTTCACCGGATTCTCAAACAGATAAGGGTGAGTTGCTCGAAGCTGATGTGCTTGGGGGTGTTCGAGTAATACCCCTGAGTGAGTATTCGCTTTTGCACACTCGAATTTGCCGCCCGATAGGTCTGACAAACGATGAGATAAACTCGGTCGTCGCGACTGCAGTGTCCAGAGTTGGACATCAATACGATTTAAAAAATATTTTTGATCTGGCGCGTTATCTTATTCAGACCCCCCCTGCACCGAGTAGATGGCGGCGACGTATGCTGGCGCTAGGCAGCGGCGATCCTACCCGAGCAATCTGCTCTTCACTTATTGCAGAAGCTTTTCAGTCCATAAAATACCCTATTCTCCCCGATAGTATTATTGCAAAGTCTAAAGATCTTAACTGTTCCGATTGTTATAACGAGTTTTTACACATTCGTCACAGCAGTCTTTTTGCGCCTAGGGATTTTGATATCTCTCCCTATTTTCAAATTATCAAGCCAACATTAGACGCCGGATTTGATCCTCATACGCTGAATTGGGGGGATGAGGAAGACAATCAAAATTAGAAGAAAGATTTCCAGCGTCTGCCTGACATCGGTTTGTTATTATCACCTTATAAGGTATCTTTACTGTCTGTTAATATACTTATCACACCACGGAGAATTTGATGGGCCATTGTAGCGAATTTGCAGTCTTTAAGGTCTCCAAAGAGAACCTTGCCAGGGTCATTGAATTAAGTGAGTCTTTATTTCTTGAGATAAATGCGCTTGAAAAAGTGATAGTTTCCCATGAGATATTGCAAAAAACGGATAATCCCCAGGAGATCTGCTGGCATCTGATCTGGTCCAGTGAAGAGATCGTCAAATTAACCGCGCAAAAATGGACAACCTTCCCAAGCAGCAAAGCGCTGGAATCCTTAGTCGGTGAAAAACGTTATTATGGTCATTTTATTCCCCTGATTTAATAAAATTGATATAAGTTGTCATAAAACTTAAATCTCTGTGAAATATAACTGCAACCTATTTTTGTTAAGTTAATATCATCATTAATCACAGAGTGAATGGACTGCATTATGAGCAAAGCGACTTTTGATCCGACAAAATATAATCACAGTAGAAATGAACCCTTTGCAGCGGTAATGGAAAGGGAATTATCCCGTCGCAGTGTATTAAGGGGCGGGATAGGGCTTGCGGCTGTTGGCCTGTTAAGCGGTGTAGGTTTAGCGGGTTGTAATGCGACCAAGAGTACAACCAGCAGCAGTAAAATAACCTTAGGTTTTAATTCCATTAAAGGCGCAAAACTTGATGCTGTGGTGGTGCCTGAAGGTTACAGTGCACAAATTCTGGCGCCCTGGGGAACACCGCTGAATAGCATGGCACAAGAGTGGCAGGCTGACGGCAGCAATACAGCCAGCGATCAGGCGAACGCGTTAGGAATGCATCATGACGGTATGCACTTTTTCCCCCTTAATAATAGCTCGACTGACGGATTGTTATGTATTAATCATGAATATATTGACCAGACTGCACTGCATCCGCAGGGGCCGACCTTTGATACTAATGACCTGCGGTTAGACATTGATGAAGTGCGCAAAGAGATCAATGCGCACGGTGTCTCTGTTGTACGCATTCAGCTCAATGACGGTATCTGGGATGTTGTTAAAAATGATAAATTTAACCGCCGGCTCACCGCGGCGACCAGCATGGACATCAGCGGTCCGGTTGCGACCAAAGCCTTACTGGAAACGCCTTTCTCGGCTAATGGCAGCGAAGTGCGCGGCACCTTAAATAATTGTGGTAACGGATATACTCCTTGGGGGACATATCTTACCTGTGAAGAGAATTGGCCGGGATATTTTGTTAATACAGATACGCAAACTGAGGATCAGTCAAGGATAGGCATTGATGCTAAAAACAGCCGTTACGGCTGGGACGATTTAGGCGGCCACATCGATGAAACTGCGGACGAATTTAAGCGCTTTAACATTACTCCTGACGGTTTAAATGCCACACAGGATTACCGCAACGAAGCCAACGGTTTTGGATATATTGTTGAAATCGATCCCTATGATAATCACTCCCGCGCTGTAAAACGCACCGCGCTGGGACGTTTTCGTCATGAAGGCTGCGTTTATGGAAAACTAACCGAAGGGCAGCCTGTAATATTTTATTCTGGCCATGACTCCCGTTTTGAATATATCTATAAATTTGTTTCCGATGCCTTATGGAATGCAGCAGATGCAGATCGCCATGACCGTTTAACCGTTGGCGAAAAATATATGGATCATGGCACCCTGTATGTTGCTCGCTTTGACGATAACGGTGCAGGTACCTGGCTGCCGCTGACCCTGGAAAGCCCTGTTCAGCAAAAGGAATCACTGGCAACCGGAGTGCTGGGTGATCATTTTGACAGTATTGCTGATCTTATTTTAAATACAGCGGGCGCAGCTGATTTAGCCGGCGCAACACCGATGGACCGCCCGGAATGGGGCGCGGTAGATCCTATTAACGGTGCTGTGTATATGACCTTAACCAATAATACCCAAAGAACCACTGACACTAACGCCGCTAATCCGCGGTTAAATAACAGTACCGGGCATATCATACGCTGGCAGGAAGGCGATAATGCCAAACAGTTCAGCTGGGATATCTTTGTCTTCGGCGCGCCGGCGGGCGGTGCGCCGGAAGTTAACAGATCCGGCTTGGACGATCTCAATCAGTTCGCCAGCCCGGATGGTTTGACCTTTGATCAACGTGGTATTTTGTGGATTCAAACTGACAATGGTGCACCGGAGTTGAGCGAATATACTAACGATCAAATGCTGGCGGTGGTGCCTAGTCAGTTAACCGCAGAAGATGGTCAACTGGATACGGTCAATGCCGCTAATCAGTCTGCACTGAAGCGTTTTTTTGTCGGTCCGAACGGTTCTGAAGTGACCGGGTCAGCCTTTACTCCCGCACAAACCGATATGTTTGTTAATATTCAGCATCCGGGTAATTGGCCATACAGTCAGGATGCGAGCGAAGTGACGCCGCTTGGCATAGAGCTTCGCCCGCGCGCCGCGACTGTGGTTATCCGCAAAAATGCGGGCGGTGAAATCGGGGTTTAATCTCACCATTCCCACTAACGATTAAAATATAAATTAGCCAGCCTGCAAGGGTTGGCTAATTTTGACTGCAGTAAGCATCCATTACTTTTCATCCCTTAATTTTCCCTGCAATTAACACCTTAGCAAATGTAAACCAAGGCATAAGCCTCTTCTTTGATTGATTGTTAATAGTGTAGCGATGATTGATCAGTGCTATAGTTTCGATGACTTTCAAAACTATCTTTTGGCCTCATCTGGTCGCACATAAACTGAAAAATGTGTCGCTCGCAGATTTAATAGGAAAAAACATGAAGGGTACAATCAGAACAAATATCCAAAAAGGTTTTTCGGTGTCGATCGTTTTAAAACAGGATCAACGTACCGGTAAGCTCACCGAAGGCATAGTTAAAGATATTCTCACCAATTCACCGTCGCATCCCCACGGCATAAAAGTGCGCTTAGAAAGTGGTGATGTGGGCAGAGTGAAAGCAGTTCATGGTTAACAAGTGATCTTTATAATAAAAAGCTGCTGTTTACTTATTATCAACAAAAAGCCATCTTGATAGCAGTAATAACAATCTGTTGTTGCTTAGCTATTGTAAATCCAGCCTAATCCGCTATTTCAATTAAATTAAATACCAAAAGAGTACAGACCTTGCCGATTGAACTTTCCTTTGAGATTCTCACCTTATTATTTGCCGTTGCCATTTTAGCCGGTTTTATAGACGCTATTGCCGGTGGGGGTGGTTTGTTGACTATTCCTGCCTTAATGTGGGCCGGACTTCCACCAACTGTGGCACTGGGAACCAATAAGCTGCAGGCCTGCGGCGGCAGTTTTTTTGCCAGTGTGTATTTTGTGCGTAAGGGCAGGGTAGTTTTAGGTGAGATGAAGCTCGCCATACTGTGCGCTTTTATCGGGGCTGCGCTCGGCACTATAGCGGTGCAGTTAATTGATATCCATTATCTGGAGATGATTTTACCCTTTCTGATGTTAGCGATTGGTGGTTATTTTCTTTTTTCTAAAAAGATCAGTGAAGATGATCGTCACCAGCTCTTAACCCCGGCTGTATTTGCTTTAACTGCCGCATTAGGCGTGGGTCTATACGATGGTTTCTTTGGTCCGGGCACCGGCAGTTTTTTTGCCCTTGCCTTTGTCTCATTATCCGGATACGGCTTGGCCAAGGCAACCGCAC
>DATBNI010000017.1:0-6507 GCA_036554425.1 Psychromonas sp. | reverse complement strand
CAAAGCAGATCCAGTTTTGACGTCCAAAGCCAATTATCCGAACAACAGCTTTTAGATTATTTAACCCATTTTTTTGTGCTTGATTCAAAATTTTATACAGCCGAAATAAACACTATCGATAATAAATTAGCGGGGGGACTTGTCCCTGACAATCAACTTTATCTATCGGGTACGGGTCCTTATCTGCTCAGGGATTATAATCCAAACACCCATCTCAATGTGTTAAAAAACGAACATTACTGGGAGAGAAACGACACAAGGTTAGCACTCAGTTTTATTAAAATTAAGTCAGAAAAATCGCGTTTTTTTGCCTTACTGTCTTCTGATGTTGATATCAGCGCTGCAATTTCTGACAATATGCTTGTACACTTTTCCACGTCTCAATCTGTTGTACAGATTGCTTCACCCAGCGCTATGTTTTTGGCTATCCATGATAATAAAACCGATGTTTTTAAACAAAAAAAAGCAAGGGAAGCAATTCGTTTAGCGATCAACGAAGCGGGGATGCTAAAACAGTTTGTTAATGGAAGCGCTGGAGTGAGTTCAACTTTTACAGCACCATTACAAGATATCCATATCAATCATAAGCCTTATTTACCCTCTTATAATGTAGACAAATCACGTTATTATCTTAACCAATTGAAAGTACCTAAGCAATTGACTTTGCTGGTCATGGTTGATCAGCTTGAAAACACTCAAGAAGTTGCTGATGCATTGACTAAGCTGATGTTGCTGGTGGGTATCCAATTAAAGACCACGACAGTGTCTAAGATCGAAGATTGG
This sequence comes from Psychromonas sp., assembly GCA_036554425.1. GTDB lineage: Bacteria > Pseudomonadota > Gammaproteobacteria > Enterobacterales > Psychromonadaceae > Psychromonas. Next base: position 5,724 of record DATBNI010000017.1, on the reverse strand, counting down.
AAAAAAATGCAGTTTAATTATGATTTTACATTGTCGCCTTGGCGATCCAAACTGATTGACAGTGCGAATATCTATCATGATTTTTTTGTTGATAGTTATTTAGCTGATTTTATCGAAGATTTATTTGTTGAAGCTAAATTGGCCGGTTCGATAGATTCCAGGGAAAAAGTTTTTGAGCAGGCACAGCAGGAAAATAAAATTATCCCGCTGTTTTTTGAAAATCAGCTCTGGGCTTCAGATAAAAAGTATAATTTAGATGAAATTTTTTCTGTCAATGGCATTCCTTACTGGGCGATGTTAAAAATAAAAACGGCACCTTGACTAAATCAGTAACAGCCCAATCGGCTTAATCTTGCGCTCTGTTTTCGGCCGTGCGACTTCAGTCGCGCCTATGGTATTAAGCGCTTTAGAGTTGAACAATCCCCTCTGTCAAAGCTAACTCGAACTGCCTTTCGCTTTATTGTCATCTACAAACAAACGGCTTGAAACCTTTGTATGAGCCTGGTCTTTACTTGCTGATTAGAAAGGAATTTGCAAACTCACTTTACCTTTGAATGATAACTGTTATCATGTGCGTCTTCTTTTTCAATCAGACTTTGGATAATAATTGGCGTGGTTTTCTTAAATAAAAGCTTAATGTGTTTAGCCCTGATAAGTTGCAGCAGTTACAGCTGGGCAACCAGTGTGACGCAACTACAAAAGCACAGTCTCTCGGGCCAGTCTCAGAATATACGGGCTCAACTTAAAATTAATGGCATTGATGATCAAAAATCAGCATTAATTGTACAAGTAAAAGCATTAAATGCTGAAGCGCAAAGTCTGGAATTATACAGCCAATACCTTGACCGTTTATTAACGGATCAGAATAAAGAAAAAGCCTCTTTAACAACTCAAATTAAAAGCGTTCAGGATACTCGTCAGGGTTTAGTCCCTTTGATGGTGCGCATGTTAGACAACCTTGAACAGTTTATTGCGCTCGATTCGCCATTTCTGGCACAGGAAAGACAAACTCGTCTGACTCAGCTGAAAACAATGATGACTAAAGCGGATCTCAGCGAGGCTGAAAAATTCCGTCGTTTATTAGAGTCTTATCATATTGAAGCGGAATACGGCAGCAAAATGGGGGAATATCAAGGGCCTTTGAATGTTAGTGGCATCGAGCGCACGGTCAATTATTTCTACCTCGGACGGATTGTTTTTGTCGCCGTTTCACTCGATGGGAAAAATGTTTGGGCATGGGATAGGGCAAGCAATGAATGGGTCGTGATTGATGATGACTATGCATCTGATATTGAAAAAGCGATACGTATTGCTAAAAAGACCGATATTCCTGCGCTGTTAAGGCTGCCTTTATTAAGTGAGGCCGAGTAATGAAATTATTTAAGAGTCTAAGCTGCGCATTATTGACCTTATGCGCTATAGCTATGCCAGCGCAAGCCAGTAAGTTGGATGATTTACTGAAAAAAGTAAACGCAGAGCAGCAGCAAAACAGCGATAAAAATGTGCTGCGTAAAGACGATTTTATGGGCGACTTAACGCATTGGCAGGAAAAACTGACGTCTGCCCAGGCACGATTAAATTTAGCCAAAACTCAGGCAGGCGAAAAAGGGGCACTTTTCGAAGGCAACGAGAAAACCCTCACTTCACTTGACTCAGAGTTAGATCTTGCCAAAGGTAATCTCGGTGAACTGTTTGGCGTGGTGCGTCAAATTTCAGGAGAGTTTGCAGGCTCGATTAAAGGCTCGGTTATCTCAGCGCAATACCCGCAGCGGGATGATTTTATCGACAGCTTGGCAGAGCGAAAAGTCTTGCCTTCAATTTCTGAACTGGAGCGGTTATGGTTTGTTATGCAGCAGGAAATGACGGCATCAAGCAAGGTTGCTAGATTTAACACTAAAGTATTAGACACCGCAGGCGTTGCGTCGGAAAAAGAGGTTACCCGGGTGGGGGCTTTTAACCTTATCGCTGACCAGCAGTATATGGTGATTAATCCCGAGTCCCAATTATTACAACCTTTGTCACGTTCTGTGCCGGGTAATGTGCAGCGGACTTTAGATAATTGGCTCGATGGTAGTGCACAAGTTAAGCCTTTTTATTTTGATCCTGCCAAAGGTAATTTGTTAACCGTTTTGTCACATACACCGACTTGGACCGAGCGTATCAAGCAGGGGGGCAGCATAGGTTATCTGATTATTGGTATTCTGCTTTTTGGTCTGCTGATTGCGGCGGTTCGTTTTATAACCCTGGGCAAAGAATCCATAAAAATAAAACAACAACTCAAACAGCTTAAAGCGAATCCCAATAATGCATTAGGCAGGATTTTTGCTATCTATCAAAGCAATAGAAATCAAAGCACGCAAGTGCTGGAGTTAAAACTCGAAGAAGCGCTGTTAAGAGAAGTCCCCCGGCTCGAACGTGGTTCAAGCGTATTGAAAATATTAGCGGCTATTGCGCCTATGATGGGGCTTTTAGGCACAGTCACCGGCATGATCGGGACGTTTCAATCTATTACCTTATTTGGTACCGGGGATCCTAAGTTGATGGCGGGCGGAATTTCAATGGCCTTGATTACGACCGTGATGGGGCTGGTTGCAGCATTACCCTTATTACTTATTCACAGCTTATTGCATAGCAGAGCAGGCAGCCTGATAAATATTATCGAATTGCAAAGTGCAGGTTTGATTGCGCAGCAGGCTGAAGTTTACCAACAAATGCAGAAAGATCCCTCTGCCGCTACAAGACAAGTCAATAAATTGGAAACGCATGATCTGGTTATTTGAACAACTGCATCTTGTTGAGCTTTTTATTGATAGCGGTGGCCCGGTACTTTGGTGGATCACTGTTTTGTTAATGGTGCTTTGGGCATTGATAATTGAACGCCTTTATTTCCTTTTGGTTTTATTTCCCGGCTATCGCAAAAGCGTCATCACAGCTTGGATAAATCGAGCGGATAAGCAGTCCTGGTGTGCGTTACACATCCGCCAGGCTTGGCTTGCGCAAGCGGAGATGAAATTAAAACAGAATATGGCGTTTTTAAATGCCTTAATCAAAATGTTTCCCTTACTCGGTTTATTGGGCACAGTGAGTGGCATGGTGCAGGTGTTTGATGTGGTTGCAGTGTACGGTACGGGAAATCCTCGCTTACTGGCATCTGGGATCTCCTTGGCAACTATTCCCACTATGGCAGGCCTTGTTTGTGCTTTATCGGGTTTGTTTATTTATTCGCGCCTGGAAAGCAGACGTAAAGTATTACTGTCGGATCTGGCTTTACAACTGGCTAACGATAATAACTGTAAAGAGAATACTTGATGAGAAGAAGACGTATTAGAGCAGAAGATGATACTCAAATTGATATGACACCTCTGATAGATGTGGTCTTTATCATGCTGATTTTCTTTATAGTAACAACCTCATTTGTGCGTGAATCCGGGGTGGAAGTGAACCGTCCTAAAGCCGCTACGGCAACGGCGCAAAGCAAAGCGGGTATTTTTGTTGCAATCAAAGCCAATGGCGAAATTTATATCGACAGAAAACAAGTCGATGTACAGCGCGTTCGCGCGGGTTTAGAGCGTTTACTGGCGGATCAGGGTGACGTCGGGTTAGTCATTCAAGCAGATCAAGATACGCGCCACGGCGTCGTCGTTAAAGTCATGGACGCCGCTCGGGATGCGGGTATTAGCCAAATAGCCGTTGCTGCAAAGAAGCAAGAATAATGCGCTTTTTGCTTGCTTGTTTAGGCGCGCCCGTTATCAGCTTAGGATTGTTACTTTTTATGGCTGGCTTGATTAATAAAGAGGTCAGAGCGCATAAACACAATGAAGAGACGCCTTATTTTGATTTGCTTATGATCAATCAAGACGAATCCGTTACCCGTAAAATTCGCCGCAAACCTGAGCCGCCAAAGCCCGTGCAGGATACAACTGCTGTGCCAACGGAAACACTTAAGACATCTATACCTAATCCTAATATCAATGCGTCGCTGGATTTATCGAATGTAGATTTATCCACTAGTGTCTCGGACATGGCGATTTCAATGCCCGGCATAAAGACCATGGCTGTGCCTGCTACCGCGCAATCCGGCGACATGACGGCCATCCCCCTGTATCGTGCAGAGCCGCGTTATCCCAGCAAGGCATTACGTTTAAAAAAGCAGGGTTATGTGCTTTTGTCTTTTGATATTAATGAAGCGGGGCGGGTGAATAATATCCAAGTCTTAGAGGCTGCGCCAAAACATCTCTTTGAAAAGGCCGCCAGGCAGGCCCTGAAAAAATGGAAATATAAACCTATGTTGATTGATGGAAAGCCGGTAACACAAACCGGGCAAAAAATACGTCTTGATTTTAAGATGGACGCTTAACAATGAACAGTATTATGAAAGTAGGCATGCACAATAAAGGGTTAATGCTATTCGCATTTTTGCTAATGAATCTTTTATTTACCAATACTGCTTGGGCTTTAACGCAACCTAGCTTAAGTATTAAGGCGGGCAAACAAGTGACCCTTGCTTTTGCACTTTATGAAAAAGGGCAATTACCTCAGGCGCTGCATAAACTCCTTGCTATTAAAAGCAAATCGTCTTTCGACAAAGCTTATGTGAATCGTTTTATGGGTAACCTTTATTGGGAACTGGGTGACGAAAAAAAGGCATTAGCAGCACTTGAAGTTGCGCTATCTGAAAAGGCACTGGGACAAAAAGAGCAAAGAGAAAGTCAGCGTATGCTTGCTGATCTTTATCTTAATCAAAAACAAACGTCTCAGGCGATTGCTTTGTATAATGAGTTAATTGGATACGCTGAAAGTGAGTCTCTCTATCAGCATTTAGCGCTGGCTTACTACCAGCAAAAATCCTGGCGGCCTTTAATCGCGGCCAGTAATAAAGCGATTTCCTTAGCGACTGCGTTTAATAAAAGTGTGCACATATTAAAGCTCAGTGCTGATTATGAGCTACAAAATTACCAAAGTGCGAATAAAATCCTGGTTAAATTGACTGAGCTTTACCCCGAAGAGAAGCGCTGGTGGATGCAGATGGCGTCTACTTATCGCCTGCTTAAAGAGGATAAAAAAGCGCTCGCCACATACGAATTAGCCTACTTAAACGGTTTTGTTGTGAGCAGTGACGAAATTCAATATTTAGCAAATTTCAGGGCTGTTTTAGGATCTCCTTATGAGGCGGCTTTATTATTAGAATCTGCTGTTAATGATGGCCTGATAGCTGAAAATGCGCTGGTTTACCAGCAGCTTGCGACTTTTTGGCAAGCAGCCAGAGAGCAGGATAAAGCGCAGCAGTATTGGGGGAAAAGTGCATCATTAAGCGATAATCCACGGCATAGATTAATACAGGCACAATTGCTGCACCTATTAGGCCGCTATAAAGAGATGTTAAGCGTCCTTGATAAAATAAAATCAGAGAGTCCCGAGGTTGAGGGAAAGGTTGCATTAAGCAAAGTTCAGGCGTTATTTGAGTTGGAAAACTATGCCGCAGCATTACCTATTGCGCGTTTAGCCTTGTCTTATCCAAGTGCCAAAAAGCGCGCTGCCAACTGGCTTACAATATTAGATAACAAGTTAAAAGAAAGCCAAAGAATTTCGGCCTAGTATTGCCCGGTAACGCCTAGTTCGACAATAGCCCTACATAGCCTGAATCCGGGGGAAGAATATTACCGCTCAACATTGTCATCTGCAATGAGCCGATTTCTGCTGGTCATGTTATCAATAAAAATTATA
>DATBNI010000010.1:0-1860 GCA_036554425.1 Psychromonas sp. | reverse complement strand
TGCGGCTCCGCCTTCAATATCTATCCATGAATCAACTCGCGTTGCGCCTGTGTGTGCTGACAGTGCATACAGCTCTTCTTTATTAGCCAGTAGGTATTTAGCAACCTCTTTTAACATATTTCCTCGTTCAAGAAATGTCATTGAAGCCAGTGCCTTACTGCCTTTTTTTCTACCGTATTCAAGCATTGCCGCATTATCAATACCAGAACTGTCCAGCTCATAAAGTCTTTCGTTGGTGAGTGCGCTAGAGGTTATTCTCGGTGTGTTTTTCCCGTAATACCAATTCCCCATAACGTAACTGTGTAATTTCTGCATTATTTTATCCTTATTGATTGTTGAATGAAATTTTACTGCCGTAGTGTGCGCTGCCACTTTTTAACCTTAGAGCTTATTTTTCATCAGAACGCTAAAACTTCGTTTTCGTCTAATTGTTAGCCTTGATCACAAATGTAACATTCACGCAACATTTTACAAACAAAAACGACTCTATTTTTTTGCTTGTTAATATTTACTGTGTCATATTATTTGAACGTTAAAAACTTAAAGGATATAAAATGTTTAATAATCTGTTAAAAACAAGCATCACAGGATTTGTCACATACGTATGTTTTTCAACTATGTCATGGGCATCTGAATCTGAGCATGAGCTTCGTATCGCGACATGGCTAAGTCCGACTCATACAATGAATCAAAATGTTCTTCCTACTTGGGGGCGTTGGATTGAAGAGGCAACGGATGGACGTGTCACCATTAAACTTGAATATGATGTAGGCCATCCTAAAAGTTTAATCGATCTCGTTGAAGATGGTGCTATTGCTGCAGCTTGGACTTTTCACGGGTATTTACCCGGCCGCTTTCTTTTGCCTCAAATGGCAGAACTTCCAGGAGCTGATGTTGGCGCAGAGGCTGCCTCCGTCGCTCATTGGCGAATTAATGAAAGATTTTTCGAAAAATCAGGCGAGTATGATGGTGTTGAGGTTGCAGGGCTTTTTGTTCATGGTCCAGCTCAAATTCATACCACCGCTCCGATGGCTTCAATTAAAGAACTCCAGGATAAAAAAATTCGAGTCGGCGGTGGCACTGCGACTGAAATTGGCAAACGCCTTGGTATCACGGGTGTGAATGCGCCTGCAAACAAGGCATATGAGATGCTTTCTCAGGGTGTTGCCGATGGTATTTTTATGCAAATGGACATGATGAAAGTCGGTCGATTTAAAGATGTCGCGCCTTATACCATAAAAATACCAGGTGGTTTATACCTTGGCTCCTTTGGTATCTTTTTAAGTCCTGACTTTATGAATACACTTTCAGAGAAAGATCAAGAAGCGATCAGAAGCGTTTCAGGAGAGCGTTTATCTGCGCTTGCAGGTCGATCATGGGCTGAAGCCGATAAAGTTGGCGAGGAAGATATCATCGCCAGTGGCAGTAAGGTCGTTGACGCGTCGGCAGAAGATATTGCCTATTTTAATGAAAAAATCAAAGGAATGGATGAGCAGTGGGTTAAATCCGCCAATGGTCGAGGCGTTGATGCAGAAGCTGCATTAAAGGCATTCAGAAACGAAGCTGAGAACTACCAACCAATTGATTTATAGGATTGTTATATGACCTTTTTTATTGGAAACATGATTAAATATTGGGAAGTTGGAGCTGAGCTTTTAGATAAATGTCTCAAATTGTTGACTGCATTTGTATTGTTTGGATTAATGACCATAACCTGTGTCGATGTTATTGGTCGCTATCTATTCTCTGCTCCTCTTATTGGAAGCGTAGAATTAACTGAGCTCTTACTCGGGTGCTTGATTTTTTCTACCCTGCCTATTATTACATGGCGTAAAGAGCATATCAGTGTCGACATTCTGG
>DATBNI010000007.1:0-1581 GCA_036554425.1 Psychromonas sp. | reverse complement strand
CAGAGGGTGCTGATATTGTTTAACCAGCAAGGCGATATCAAGATCCGTACGATGGTTGCGAATAATCCAACGCGTACCGCGGTGTACCATACGTTTTAATTGCAGCATTAAATCATTCTGCACATCGACAGTGACTTGATTATCTAATGCCTCAATCTCTTCCAGAAGCGCAGTCATAGTGAAAATTTCTCTTGCTGCGACCCAGGCTTTACAAATATCTAAAAATGAGCAGCCCGCGCTGGCCATTAAACGATGTACAAAGGTGGTCCCCATAGAGTTGAAAATATCATTACTAATTTGCGTGGCGACAATTTCATTAATCAGCGGATGCTGATGAACCTCATCTTTATATTTATCAACTAAAGAGCGAGGAAATATTTTTTCTGCCTCTTTAATCAAACAAGGATCAGAAGCAACATGTTCAGTGACCAGAGCTTCTTTCAATTCATTTTTTGCATAGGCTAACATCACTGCAATACAGGGCCGAGTTAAACCCAGATGGCTGTTTTTACGTTCATTAAGCAGATCATCAGTAGGAATAAATTCAAGGCCACGGTTAAGCTTGCCTTTCTCTTCTAAATTTAAAATAAGGCGACGGTACTCTTCAATTCGCTTGTAAGCTTCAACATAAGAGAGACTGATACTCTGTGCTTGGCGATAATTATTTTTAAGCACCAGTTGGGCAACCTGATCTGTCATGGTGACCAACCAATTGTTACGTTGTTTAACCGTTAAATCCCCCTCCGAAACCAGTTTATCGAGCAGGATTTTAATATTAACTTCTAAATCCGAACAGTTCACTCCCCCGGCATTATCGATAGCATCGGTGAAACATAAACCGCCATTTAATGAATATTCAATACGTGCAGATTGGGTTACGCCTAAATTACCACCTTCACCCAGCACACGACAGCGCAGTTGTTTGGCATTGACACGTAACACATCATTGGCTTTATCACCGACATCCGCATGAGTTTGGCTGCTGGCTTTTATGTAGGTGCCGATACCGCCATTCCAAATCAGATCAACGCGCGCTTTTAATAACATCGAGATTAATTCATTAGGTGTAATTTTCTGTTGTTGAATATCAAAACGTTTGGCCATTTCAGGCGAGACGGTTATTGACTTGGCGCGGCGTTCAAAAACCCCGCCTCCGGCAGAGATTAACGCTTTATTGTAATCATTCCAACTCGTTTTCGGAGTATCAAATAAGCGTTTTCGCTCCGTAAAAGCGGCCGCCAGATCTGCAGGTTCCGGATCAATAAATATATGCAGGTGATTAAACGCAGCAAGTAAGCGTATCGATTGTGAACTTAACATACCGTTGCCAAATACATCCCCCCCCATATCACCTATGCCAATCACACTGATAGGATCCTTTTGTACATTAATGCCAAGCTCACGAAAGTGACGCTGCACACTAATCCATGCACCACGCGCAGTAATACCCATTGCCTTATGGTCATAACCATTGCTACCACCGGACGCGAAGGCATCATTTAGCCAGAAATTTCTTGCCACCGCGAGTTCATTGGCAAAATCAGAAAAAGTGGCCGTGCCTTTATCTGCTGCGACAACAAA
>DATBNI010000597.1:0-5919 GCA_036554425.1 Psychromonas sp. | reverse complement strand
AATTCTTTTATTTGTTGCATTGATGTTTTCTTTCTATCGTGCTTTATTTTATCAAATATTCGGTTTTTTAAAGAGATGTCAGGTAAAACTTCATTTATTTGCGGAAATATTTTTTTACTCGGATCTAAGTAAGAGCGGGGGTGTTGAAATATCATGGCGATTTCCTTTCCCATTATCTTACGCCGCTCAGACGGAGAGAGTTTTGTTAAATCCTTTGAATCTAAAAACATTCTATCTACTGTGACTTTCCAATTCGGGTTATGTAATCCCAATATGGCGCTGGCAATTAAACTTTTACCTGAACCCGACTCACCAAATAAACCGTGAATTGAGCCATCAATAATATTTAGTGATACTTTATCAATGACCCGTATAGTGCCCTGGGCCGTGGTAATATCGATACTTAAGTTGCGTATATCTAAAAGAGCCATCAATCCTCTCCTTGTATAATTGCATGACGTAAACCTTCCGTAAATATATTAACAACCATAATGATAATAAAAATCACCAGACCTGGCAGTATGACAAGCCATGGTGATAAAGAAGATAGATCTATGCTGTCGGCTATTAGCTTGCCTAATTCAATATCAGGAGACTGAGTGCCAAACCCTAAGAAACCGAGCGTTGCTATTTCTAATATTGCCATAGTGAAAATCCTGTTTACCAGGGTCACTATAGGTTCGAGGATGTTCGGGTATATGCCGGAGCGCAGCAGACGTATATTGGTTGCCCCATCAAGTCTAAGGGCAATGACATATTGTTTATTCAATTGACTGCCGATGGTGTTGTAGATACCGCGTATAAACTGCGGTAGGAGTGAAAGAGAGACTGCAATTAAGGAATTTTGGTAACTTGGGCCGAACAGCACAATTAAAATAAGCGCGATAAGTAATGTCGGAATAGTTAAAAGTGCATCAAGAAGGTGATGCAAAACACTGGCTTTAACACCTCTCGTTAACGCTGCGGTAGAGCCGATAACAGCACCAATAAAGGTAATTGCAAAGCTGATCAGTAATGCGCCGCCGAAGGTGAATTGAAAACCTTTAATTAAACGAGCTAAGGTATCCCTTCCTAAATCATCGGTGCCAAAGAGATGATCAGTCGTCCCGCCTGCCATCCAATAAGGAGGGGATAATAAGCGCTGTGGATCCTGTGAAAAAGGGGAGTAAAGCACAAGGATATCAGCAAATAAGGAGATCAGGATAAGCGCAATACCAACCCACATAGCAAAAACCGCAAAATTATTTTGGAGGAAAATAGACCAAATATATTGCCATGGGGATTGTATTTTTTGCTCGTTAAATTCGTTATTTATCAGCATATAACATTTTCCGTGCGGTAGGGGAAATAACTATCTGTAAAATATCGATGACTATGCTCGATAATAAAATGAAGCCCGAAATAATGATAACAGCTGCAGATAGCGCCAAATAGTCTCCCCCTTTGATGCTGGTCAATAACCAAACACCCGAACCTTGGGCAGAAAATACAATTTCTACCGTCATTGCAATAGAAATAATAGTATTTAACTGCAGTCTTAATTGAGGAATAATAGGAGGCAATGCATTTTTTAGCACATGCCGGAAAACAATCTGTATTACCGTTAGCCCTTTGGTATTTGCGGCTTTTATATAATTACTTTTCATTACCAGTGATATTGAATGCCGGGTGAGTCTAATTATTTCACTGGTTAGAAAAAAAGACAAAACAACTGAGGGTAATATCAGATGTGCTAAACGATCAACAAAGGCTGCCAGGTTATATAAGTCTGATGCTAATAAACTGTCTATCAGTTGAAAACCAGTGATCAATGGAATGTCATATATGGGACTGATATTGCCATCGATTGGCAGTCCTAAATCAAATGTTATAGGTAACATAATCAGCATAATTGCCAACCAAAATGCGGGCAGCGCCAGGCCAATAAGTGCAATTGACATGATAGTATAATCCAATATCCCATTACGATAAATTCCGGCAAAAATACCAAGAGGTATACCAATAATCATTGAGGTTAGCAAAGCCACTAAACAGAGCTCGAGTGTGGAGGAAAATGCAATGAGTCCATTAAGCATGTGAGATTTTTGGTTGATTAATGAAATGCCCCATTGACCTTGTAAAATATTAGTCATGTAATCCATATAAAGCATAAAGAGATTAATATCTTGATCGGGGAGCGCATTATCAGACCAGAGTGAGATTATAAATGCAATGATAGAAAGAATAAGCGCTGTGATTAATAATAAATTTAAGCGACGAAATAAATAGTTAAGCATAGTTAGCGAGCTTCTGTTTTTTTGACATGTTGGAAATTTATACCCGTAAATGGATCAACCAAAAACCCGGATATGTTGGTATTAAATGCATCCATACGTAATACATGTGCAATGGGGAAATAGACACGTTCCTCCTGAATAATTTTCTGCAGTTTATAATAATTTTTTATTCGGGTGGTGAAGTTTGATTCTGACAAGGCCAAATTCAATAAAGATTGTACTTCTTTGCTGCACCATTGACTCGAGTTGCCTTCTAATACTGTTGAATCACAACTTAGTAAGGGTCTGAATATACTATCCGGATCATTAATTTTACCATTGACTGCAGTCAGATAAGTATCATAATCGCCACTGATTAAACGTTTTTCAAGTTCAGTTTGCGTTAAAAATAGAATGTCACTTTTCACGCCGATTTTTAATAAGTTTGCTTGAATTAATTCTGCTATTTTATGGAAGCTATGATTAAACAGTGAATTTTTGACTGGCGTCAGAATGGTAATTGTACTGTTAAAATCATAACCAATTTCCTGCAGCGTACGCAATGCCTCCAGTGGTTCGTATTGAATGTCAGTTGATCTTCGATTGTACGCCCAAGATTGATGGTTTAACAGGGAGTTTGTTGCGGACGCGCTTTGATAAAATACCGCCTCTAAAAGATTTTTTTGATCTACTGCCTTAGAGAAAGCATGGCGAATTTTTTTGTCATTAAAAGGCATTTTATTACTGTTGAATGCCCACAGCAGAATGTTGGCGGTCGGTTCACTGCTCAGTAATATATTCGATTTTTTACTCATCTGTTTTAACTGACTGGGTGCCGGATTAGCAATGATATCGCATTCACCCGTTAGTAGTTTTGCATAACGTTTAGTATTATTTTTTGTAACGTCAAAGATAAGATTGTTTACCGACACTTTATCTCCCCAAAATTTGGCATGGTTAAGATAGTGAGTAATACCTGCATCATTGCTGCGTTTAAATTTATAAGGACCTGTTCCAATAGGATAAAAATCAATTTTCTCAGGCGTGCCGGATGCCATCAATAGCTCGGAATACTCTTTAGAAAGAATCACAGAATAATGAGCCGCGAGACTGTCAAGCAAAGTTATATCAGGTTTTTTTAAAATAAACTTAATCGTATAGTCATCAATTTTGAGAATATCGGTTATTAAATGAGTAAATGGGTGGTTAAAAAAATAGTAATTCATTCCGCTGTTAACTGCATGGAAAGGGTGGTCTTGATCGAGCATTCTTTTTAGACTAAAAATGACATCATCTGCATTGAAATAACGTGTCGGGGTAAAATAATCAGTTTGATGGAAGTTAACATTCTTGCGTAAGAAAAAGGTATAACTTAATTTATCTTCACTTAACACCCACCGCGTAGCCAAATCAGGAATGTAGTTATAGGTGGTTGGATCTCTTTTAACCAAGCGGTTATACAACTGATGAGTTGTTGCATCTAAGCTTGATATGTCGTGACTGATTTGTGGATTATAAGAGTGCGCATTACTTTCAGGACAATATATTAAACTATCCTTTAATGATGATTCACTTTGATAACATCCACTTAAAATAAGTGCTGTAGTAAAAATAAGCATAAAACGCATGGTAAAATTTATCATCCCATTGATATATAAACATATCCAACTCACTGAGAAGGGTATTTTCAAGTAGCCGGTTTTGATTAGAGCAATATTACTATTTATTGTTAACAAAATAGACCCATAAGTTGAAGCCAGATCATTTTATTTGTATTTTCTCTATATTACTCATTATCTTATAGGTCACTAACAATGAGAAAATACCAAAGATAATATTCCCTACAGCTTGACCATACAATATACCTGGTGCTTTAAAATAGAAAGCGCCAATAGTGACAAAAGGTATTGTCCCCAGCGTCATCTTAGCTACATTCAAAAAAGTGGCGTATTTTGCGTACCCTAAGTTATTAAGGTAGGTCATTGTAATTAAAGTAATGCCACTAAACAAAAAGCTGACCGAGATATACTGACAAAATATTCTTATAATTTCAGCGCTTTGATTTTGTGCATGAAATAAATTAACTATTATGTCTTGCGTCATGGATAAGAATAATGCGATTACAATCGTATAGCTGGTCATAAATTTTAATGATTCATTTAACACTTTTCGGACGCGATCAAATTGTTGCGCGCCATAATTTTGTCCAATAATAGGTCCAACAGCGCCGGACAAGGCAAACATCATAGCAAAAGACACGGGTATCAAGCGACCGATAATCGCCCACCCTGCAATATATGCAGTGCCAAATTTGGCGACCTCATAGGTCACGTATAAATTGCCGATCGGGGTTGCAATTTGGGTAAATATTGCCGGTAATGCAACATGAGATATTTTTTTTATATCGGCTCGAAAAAGGTCAAAATCAGGGAAAGTAAGCATTTTATATTTAAAAAACACAAAGTATAAGCCAATAGCCAGGATAAAAAAACGTGAAATGACGGAAGCAACGGCGGCACCCTGCAAATCCATCTTCATTAAAAAGATAAAAACCGGATCGAGTGCCGCATTGGCCAGTCCGCCGCCTAAGGTCGCAAACATGGCTGCTTTTGCATTACCCATTGCCCGCAATGTCGCCCCCATTTGCATCGCAATCGCCAGAATTGGAAAGGTGGGTAAGATAATGCGCAAATAGAGGCTAGCCTCGGTTAACTCTCTCCCCTGTGCGCCAATAAGCGCTAATAATTGCGGTGCAGACCACCATAAAATCAAGGCTAAGAAAGTGCTTAGGCACAAAGCATAGAGGGTGATGTGGGAGATATATCGGCAAGCTTTCCGGTGGTTTTTCTGGCCAATGGCTTTGGCCACTTTGGCACTGTTCGCTGTGACTAAACCGATACTGATTGAAGTGGTAAAAAATAATACAGCAGTCGCATAGCCTACTGCTGCAATGAGGGCCGGGTTATCTAATAAACTGATAAAATAGATATCCACTAACTCGACCATGAACAACGCACTAATGCCGATAGCATTAGTGACGGACATAGTGATTACATGTTTTAAAATAGATCCTTGCAGAAATTTTGCTTGTTGCATGCGCTACCTGAATAGTGAGCTACTAACTATATAATTCTGCAAATTTATCTATCAATTGCTGCTCTGACTCGATATTGGCAGGATCAATAATAATACAGTTGATTGGACAGACCGCCATACAAGTTGGCTTTTCATAAAAACCGATACATTCAGTGCAAAGATCCGGGGTGATTTCATAGATCTCCGCACCCAAAAAAATGGCTTCATTGGGGCATTCCGGATCGCACATATCACAATTTATACAGTTATCTTTAATTAAGAGTGCCATGATTATTTACTGTGCGGGTTACGGGTGTTTTGGCCGTTATTAAGGTTACGCATTAACAAAGCATGACTCAGGTCGATTTCTTTTGGTATTGGCATATAAAGTATATGTCCTGAACCGGGAGCCACATCAACAAGTTCACCTTTTTTGGTTTGCAGCTGTTCTAAGGTGAAATTAATATTTCCCTGCGGTGTCATCAATTCAAGTTGGTCACCGACTAAAAATTTATTTTTAACCAGCACCTCAGCGAAACCCTGCGTATCACGACCGGTCATTTCCCCGACAAATTGTTGAGTATCGCTA